>JAICXI010000247.1 GCA_025980505.1 bacterium
CCAGGAAACCCTCAAGCGGGACCCCCGGAACCCCTACGTCTTCGTGAAGATCGGCGATGCCTTCTTCATGTTGAAGGATTACTCCGACGCCCAATCGGCTTACCAGCAATCCCTTGCCTTGAATCCGCAGCAACGGGACGCCTCCGACGGCCTTTTGGTGCTGGGCAACCCTTCGGACGCCGTCAAGCAATTCCAGGAAGCCCTCCGTAAGAACGGGGAGAAATCCCAACAAGGCCCCTATTGGCTCACCAAACTGGGGGATGCCTACCTGATGTTGAAGAAGGACGCCTTGGCCCGCGACTCTTACCGGAAGGCCCTGTCCATCGACCCGGGACAAGCGGAGGCCGCCAACGGGCTCCGGCTGCTGGGCGCGGGTCCCACCTGAAAACCGGGGGAACCATGACCGGCCGGAACATTCGGTTGACCGTGGAGTACGACGGCACGGCTTATTCGGGATGGCAAAAGCAGCCCCAGGCGCCCACCCTGCAGGGCGTGCTGGAGGACCGGCTGGGGCGAATTTGCGGCCATCCGGTGGACCTGCTG
Organism: bacterium; assembly: GCA_025980505.1. GTDB lineage: Bacteria > Oederibacteriota > Muellerivitia > Muellerivitales > Muellerivitaceae > JAICXI01. The sequence continues at coordinate 544 of JAICXI010000247.1, forward strand.
GTGGCGGGCCGAACCGACGCCGGAGTCCACGCGCTGGGCCAGACCGCCAATTTCCATACCACCTCCAAGCTTCCGGTGAAGCGCATCCAACAAGTGGTCAACCAGCTCCTGCCCCACGACATCCGGGTGGCGGAAGCCAAGCGGGTGCCGGACGCCTTCCACGCCACTTACCACGCCAAGGCCAAGCTTTACCGCTACGTCATCCGGAACACGAAGGATTACACGGTTTTCGACCGCAACACCTACCATCATGTGCGGATTCCCTTGGACTTGGAAGCCATGCAAAAGGCCGGGCGGTTCTTGATCGGCACCCACGACTTCACGGCCTTCCGGGGTACGCTGGGGAAATGGGCCAAACCCCGCCGGACTTTGATGAGGATCGATGTCCGAAAGCGGGGGCCCTGGGTCACGCTGGAATACAAGGGTGAATCCTTCCTGCACCAAATGGTCCGCATCTTAAGCGGGACCCTGCTTTACGTGGGATTGGGCAAGTTCAAGCCCGGGGATATGAAGGCCATCTTGAAATCCAAGGACCGGAAAAAAGCCGGGCCCACGCTTCCGCCCAACGGGCTTTTCATGGTGAGGGTGTTTTATCCCAAAATTTTCCCGCCGGTGCGGAAGCGGAAGAAAAAAACGGCTGAAGAATAAAAAACCTTGAACCAAAGGCACAAAGGATACTAAGAAGCCCTAACAAAACCCGCTTTTACCACCCAGGCACCAAGGGCGCCAAGAGGGGCGAAAGGCGAACGTTCAAAAAAGCCAAACCCTTTTTGTCTTCCTTGGCCCCTTTGTTTCGGGGTGGTTCAATTTGCCTTTCCTTTTGCGTTTTGTCAGGGATTCCAAGAAAGTCCAAAAAGGAAACCCTTGAAAGTTGATTCTTCCAGGGTGTTTCCGGGCGTCCGGGGTGGTTCAAAGGCCTTTTTTGAGGGATGAAAAAATGAAAATCGTCATGACGTTATACCGTCTCGGGGCGGCGGGGGTTTTGCTCACCTTGGGCGTTTTAGGGGAAGAACCGCTGGCCGGGTCCCTCCGACGGGATACCTCCAACTGGCTCGGGCTGGCCATCCTTTTCGGTTTCGCGGGCCTGGCCGGACTTTTCCTTTTGTGCGTGCGGTGGGAATGGCTGCGCAATGACAGCAAAACCCTCATGTTCTTTTCCCACGGCGCGGCCCTCCTCTCCATCCTGTGGCTGATCCTGTGGTGTTTCGACTGGTTGGCCCTGATGATGGGCATGGGTGACAAGGCCGAGATGTTCATTAAACATACGGCTTACCTGCACTTGTTCGGCGTAGGGTTTTCCATGGCGGGTTACGCCACGGGTTGGATGTCGGCCCACTGGGGCGAAAGGTCGGCCCGGTTTTGCATGACGGTGGGTTGGGCCGTCAGTTACATGGCTTGGTTCAACTTGCTCCTTCAGCCCGCCCTCCGGTGGCTGTGGGCGCCGGCCATCGGCGGCCTCCTGGTGGCGGGGAGCGCTTTCGGAATGACCCGGTTCCTTAAAAGGGACTTTGAGGCGGCAACCCCGCGGGCGTAGAATGACTCCTTCCATAAGGCCCCCCGTCAAAGCCCTGGCCTGTTTTTGATCGGCGTCCTTGTGCCCTGGGACTAAAAAATTCAAAGGAATGACCCGTGGCTTACTCTTCCTTGGCAGAATTCGTTGAACTCCTTGAGAAAAAGGGCGAACTTGTCCGCATCCGGGAGGAAGTGGACCCGGTCCTGGAAATTACCGCGATGGCCGACAAGGTCTCCAAATCCGCGGGCGGGGGCAAGGCCCTCCTTTTTGAGAATCCCAAGGGAAGCGCCTTCCCCCTCCTTATCAACGCCTTCGGCTCCTTCCAACGCATGAGTTGGGCCCTGGGCGTGGACGACCTGGAAGAACACGCCCGGTCCATCCGGGAGTTGTTGGAAATGAACCCCCCCAAGGGGTTCGTGGAAAAATTGAAACTCCTCCCCAAGTTGGCGGATATCGCCAAGTTCCCGCCCACCGAAGTGGGGAAGGGGGCCTGCCAGGAAGTGGTGGAAACCTCCCCGGACCTGGCCGTCCTGCCCGTCTTGAAATGCTGGCCCCAGGACGGCGGGCGGTTCATCACCCTGCCCCTGGTCTACACCCTGGACCCGGAAACGGGCGTCCGCAACATCGGCATGTACCGCATGCAAGTTTTCGATTCCCGCACCACGGGCATGCATTGGCAGGTGCACCACCACGGCGCGGCCCACCATCGCAAGGCGGAAAAAGCGGGGAAACGCCTGGAGGTGGCCGTGGCCTTGGGGGGGGATCCGGCCCTGACCTATGCGGCCACCGCACCCCTGCCGGACGGCATCGATGAACTGTTGTTCGCGGGTTTTCTCCGCAAAAAACCAGTGGAACTGGTGAAATGCAAGACGGTGGGCCTTTGGGTCAACGCGGACGCCGATTTCGTGCTGGAAGGCTACGTGGAGGCCGGGGAAAGGCGCCTGGAAGGCCCCTTCGGCGACCACACGGGCTATTACAGCCTGGCGGACTCCTATCCCGTATTCCACGTCACCTGCCTGACCCGGCGGAAGAACCCCCTTTATCCCACCACCATCGTGGGGAAGCCTCCCATGGAGGACGGCTACCTGGGGAAGGCCACCGAGCGTTTGTTTTTGCCCATCCTCCAGAAAATCCTTCCGGAAGTGGTGGACATGGACCTGCCGGTGGAAGGGATTTTCCACAACCTGGCCATTGTGTCCATCGACAAGCAATACCCGATGCATGCGCGGAAGGTCATGTACGCGCTTTGGGGCCTGGGGCAGATGATGTTGAACAAGATCCTGGTCATCGTGGACAAGGACACCGACGTTCACGACTACGGCCGGGTGTTGTGGCGGGTGGGCAATTGCATGGACGCCAAACGGGACGTGGTGATCACCGAAGGGCCGCTGGACGTCCTGGACCATACTTCCCCCCAGTGGGGATGGGGCGGCAAGATGGGGATCGACGCAACCCGGAAATGGAAAGAAGAGGGCTTCGGGCGGGAATGGCCGGAAGAGCTGGTCATGGACCCGGAAGTGGAGAAAAAAGTGCAGTCGTTGCTTCAAAAATACCGATGGGGCTGATTTTTCAGCCGGTTTCAAAAGGGAAGGGGATTTCCTCCAAGGAAACCGGATAACAAGGCCGCCCCGAAGGAAGAAAAAACCGAAGGCCCCGCAAGGGGAAGATAAAAGTGCAAAAATTGACGGCGGCCAAGGGACCGGGTCCCCCCACCCAGCTGTCTGGTCCTAAAACCATTTTCGGTCCCGGTCCCTTGAAAAACGTTCCACCCCGCAGCCCGATGAAAATTTCAAACACCCTCTAGCAAGTTCGCCCGGCACCTTCCTAACCTAATCTTGTAATTCATCAAGACAATTGAGGGAACCTCTAAAAATTGCTGTTTGAGGCTTTCCTGATTCTTATGAACAGCCGAAGCGGCCTCTAAAGCTTAGGTGAAGTTGAAATTTTGTCTTCCCCTCACTCTCCTTCACCCTTCTAAACCTCGTTGCGCCTTCAAA
>JAICXI010000471.1 GCA_025980505.1 bacterium
AGGCGGTCTTGCAGATCAAAAAATCCGGTCTGGCCCATCGCAGGTACCTCATCCCAAGGAGTTTTTCAGCTCTTCTAACGCTGATTCTTCCTTGTACCGACCACGCCGCCTCTTTTCAATCAATTTTTAGAGGTTCCCTTGATTCGAGCGGAGGTGTGCCATGGCGTTAACCCACGATCAAGTCCTGAACGAAATGAAGGAAGAGGATGTGGTGGTGTTAAACATCCTGCCGGCGGTGGAATACCGGAAACTTCACATCAAGGGGTCCTTCAACGTCCCGTTGAAGGATGACCCCGTGGCTTTCATCAATGCGGTGGAGGCCCAATACGGCCAGGACAAGTTTTTCATCCCCTACGGCTCGGGTGCCGACAGTCCGCTCGGCTTGGAAGCGGCCAGGATTTTGAGGCGGAACGGTTTTGAGGCGGAGGAATTTCCGGGTGGCCTCCGGGAATGGGCCGGCGCGGGCCTGCCCTTGGACGGAACGCTGGCGGGGAAAGCCAAAACAGCCGTACTCCATTAACCGCCCGCTAACCGCCCGCCGGTTTGCGGGCGTCAACCCTCGACCGACCCCGCCCCCTTGCCGGCCATCCTCATTACTACCAGGAATTGAAATCCCTCGATTGAAGTCAAGGATATGCCTGAAGAAGGAGGGTCCTATGGCACTGACGAAAGAACAGGTCCTGGACAAAATGAAGGAAAAGGACGCGGTGGTTTTGAACGTCCCGGGCGAACAAGCCTATCAAAAGAGCCGCATCAAGGGATCGTTCAATATTCCCTGGGGCGGGAATCCCGACGCTTTTGGGAAGGCCGTGGAGGCGAAGTTCGGCAAGGGCAGGTTTTTCATCACCCATTGCGCCAACTTTAACTGCATGGCCGGGCCCAACGCGGCGAAACTCCTGAAATCGAAGGGTTTCCACGCGGAGGACTACCCGGGCGGTATCGAGGAATGGGTTGCGGCCGGTTCCCCGGAGGAGGGAAGCGAGGTGAAAAAACCCGCCGTGACCAAGTAATTCCTTGTCCCGGACGTCCAGGCCCGTGGGCAACCACACGGGCCTTTTTATTTTGGACAAAAAAGGTTATAAAAGTTGGCCGGATTTCAAGGATTGAACCAAGGAACCCGCGGGGGCGCACCCCGGAACGGCTTTGCGGTCCCCCGGGTGACGGTATGTCTTTTGGCGGCGGTTTTAATTCAGCCATTTAAGGAAATTCCATGAGCGAGAAGATCCAGGCGATGTTTTCCCAAATATCACCCACCTATGACCAGGCCAACCACGCCTTGTCGTTCAACCGGGACATCGGGTGGCGCAAGGATTCGGTGAAGCAACTGCTGGGCGGTGGATTCAAGCCCCGTTTGGTTTTGGACCTTTGCGCCGGCACGGGCGATTTCGCCCTGGCCGTGAAAGAACGGGCCCCCGAGGCCCAAGTGGTCCTGGCCGACTTTTCCAAACCCATGCTTTTTTTGGCCCGGAACAAGATCCAGGACCGGCCGGGATTCGAGCTTTTGGGGGCGGACGCCTTGAAGCTTCCCTTCCACGACATGGCCTTTGACGCGGTGGTTTGCGGGTTCGGGGTCCGGAACCTGGATTCGCTGGAAACGGGGTTAAGGGAAATCGCCCGGGTCCTGAAACCCGGTGGAAAGGCCGCCATCCTCGAGTTTTTCAAGCCCACGGGGTTCCTGACCCGGCTGGCTTACGCCTTCTATGTCCGAACCCTCCTGCCCATCCGCGGCGGCATGATTTCCAAGGATAAGGAAGCCTATGATTACCTCCAGGAATCGGCCCGGAATTTCCCCTCGGTGAAGGAATTCGGGCTGTTGATGGAAAAATGCGGCTTCAAGGACCTGTCCGTGGAAAGCAAGTCACTGGGCGTGGCCGTGAG
>JAICXI010000350.1 GCA_025980505.1 bacterium
ATCGTCGGCCAGGTCGTCCTCGGAAACGTTGCCGATGAAAAGGAACGGCTTGCGGGTCAAAAGACTCAACTCCCTCAACTTCTTTTCCTGTTCCGGGGAGGCCCCCACCGACTGGGCGGGCTTCCCCTCCTCCAGGACTTTTTTGACCGCCGTGAACAGGTCCCACTCCGCCAAGGCTTCCTTGTCGCCGGCCCTCTTTCCCTTTTCCGTCCTTTGGAGGCGCTTGTCCACCGTTTCCAAGTCCGCCAGGCAAAGCTCGGCCATGATGATCTCCACGTCCCGGATGGGATCGATGGCGCCCTCCACGTGCACGATATTGGCGTCCTCAAAGCAGCGCACCACCATGGCGATGGCGTCCACCTCGCGGATGTGGGACAGGAACTTGTTGCCCAGCCCCTCCCCTTTGCTGGCTCCCTTGACCAGCCCCGCGATGTCCACGAACTCCACGATGGCCGGGACCCGTTTCTCGCTTTTTTCCATGTCCGACAACCGGTGGATCCCAACGTGGGAACGGCCACCACTCCCACGTTGGGATCGATGGTGCAAAAAGGATAGTTTTCCGCGGGCGCCTTCGATCGGGTGATGGCGTTGAAGAGGGTGGACTTCCCCACATTCGGCAGGCCGACGATTCCGATTTTCAACTCAAGTTCCTCCCTGGACAGCGGTTAGCCGATGGCCGTTGGAAAAGGTTCCAGGCAAACCGCCAATAGCCGTCGTCATTGAATTTTCTGGATCAACACCGGCGCCTGGGACGGTTTGGGCACCAATTGCAGCACCCAAGGGCGGGTGATTCCCGCCGCAGCCTCATTTCCGGCGGGCGCGACCTCGTCATACCAGAAAAGGGTCTTGTCCGAGTAATCCTCCATGCGCTTGAACCGAACGGCGTACCCCGCGGTGGGTTTGGGCCCCAAAAAAACGGCCACCAGGTCGTTTTTGGTGAAATCGACGGCGGGAAGTTCCGCGCCGGGCTGCAGAAGGGCCCAGAAAACCCGGAACCGGTCGGGATCGGTGATCAGCTCATGATAGGGGAGGGCCACGGGTGCCGCGTTGCCGGTCCAGTGGGCAAGGTTGGTCAAATCCAGGACCAATTCCAGGGACGGCGTGATCCCGAAAAAATGGAACCCCTTCGAGGAAAGCCACCGCTGGGTCCCCTTGACCACCGAGTTCTCCCCGGCGTTTTGGATGAAGTGGGTCAGGAAGGCCAGGGCCAGGAAAAAGAAGACCACGCCCAGGATCGGCTTGAGCGAAGAGGGCTGGGGCGCCTTTCCAAGGCTCCCCAGGGCCGGTTTCGCGGGCTTGGGTTTCCGCTCCCCTTCTTCCTTCCGGGACGGGGGCTTGGAAGTCTTAAACAGCCAGCGCAAAATCTTCAAATCCCAAGGCTCGGAAGGGGAATGGGACGGCGTTTCGGGCGCCTTCAAGGGGCCGCTCCTCAAGCGTTCCAGTTCCCTCCGGGCCGAGGCGCAAAGGTTCAAATGGCGGGCCACGAGTCGGCGGTCCCGGGCCGAAAGGCTCTCGTTGAGATAGCCCCTTAACAACGGATGGATTTGCTCACATTCATTCATGGTTCCCTCGCGTTGGCCGTTCCCAAAACCGATACCGGGGCGCCAAGGGCCCCATAATGCACAAAATAATCGGTGGAATCAAAACTAAAATGCGGGACGGGCCCGCTTCCCGGCCGGTTCAAGGCCCGGAAAACGGCGCCGGGCGCCCCTGTCCTTCCCTTGACATTTAAGACCTCCCTGAATACCGTAAGGCCGTTGTTTTGAGAAAACAAAGGGGAGGTTTTATGGAAACAAGTGGCTTGTACGTCGCGGAAATGGTCACCCGCTGGCTTCATGTGGTGGCCGGCATCTTGTGGATCGGCCTGCTTTATTTCTTCAATTTCGTGAACTCGAATTTCAGCAAGGCGTTGGAAGCCGACACCCGTAAAAAGGTTGTTCCCGAACTCATGCCGAGGGCCCTTTTCTTTTTCCGTTGGGGCGCCATGCTCACCTTCCTGCTGGGCCTGCTGTTGATTTATTTCGTGTACCTGGCCCCCACGGGCGCCCGCCACGGGGCCCTGATGACCAACCCCGTCCTCATCGGCATCTTGTTCGGCCTTGTGATGTGGTTCAACGTTTGGTTCGTCATTTGGCCGGCCCAGAAGAAGATCATCAACGGCGTCAAGACCGGAAACCCGGCCCCGCCGGAGCTGGTCAGCCGGGCCACCACCTCCTCCAAGATCAACACCTATCTTTCCATCCCCCTGGTGTTCTTCATGCTGGCGGGCCCTCATTTTTCCGCCCTGCAATGGTACTGGGAGGCCGCCGTCGTGGCGGTGGGGTTCGCCATCGCCTGGCACTTGTACAAGATCGGGGCGAAAGTTTCAACGAACGTTTAACAGGCTGTCGGCGCGGCGCCGGAAAAGTATTTTTCAACGCTTGTTGAAGCGCCTTTCCCGATAATAAAAAAGCCCACGCGGCCGGTGCCGCGGGGGCTTTTTTTATTGGGGACGATCCGCTCGGAACTAATTGCTGATGGGGCGGACGCCGCCGGGGGAATTGCCGAGGATCTCCGGGTTGAAATCGACCTTATGCTCCAGGAAGTTCTTCAGGTAGGTCCTGCGAATGGTTTTGAAGAACCTTTCCAGTTCCGGGTCCGCGTGGTTGGATTCCAGGGATAATAAATTGAGGGCCATGGCAAAGGCCGTCTCAACGTGCTCGTGGCGGAATTCAACGCTCTTGCTCACGAAATCGTTGTAGCGTTTGATCCCCTTTTTATAAATCTCGATGGCCTTCGCGTTATCGTGGCCCTGGTAATACTTTCCCATCAAATAGAAGACTTCCAAATCCAAGACTTCCGAATGGGCGATGTTCTCAAATTGGTTGACGGCTTCCACCATGGTGGATTTGGGCGAAGTGGAATCCTGGAAATAACTGGTCAGGCAGAACTTGGCGTAGCGGGCGCGCAGGTAATGGTCCTGGGGATTCCGGCGGAGGGCTTCCTTGTATTTCCGAAGCTCGGCCACATAGAC
>JAICXI010000031.1 GCA_025980505.1 bacterium
GATCGCGCTGGGAGTCCTGGGCATCTGGCAATTCCACAACGTTGAATTTTATTCCCGGTTCGACTTGGTGCCGGGCGGCCGGGGCGACAACCGGTGGGTGGTTTCCATCCTGGAGTACCTTTACCGGGCGGGGAAGGGGCTGGGGAGTTTCACTTCGCCGGCCTTTTATTATCCCTCGGAAGGGACCCTGGGCTATTCGGACGCTTACTTGACCCACGCCCTTTTCTACGGGTGGCTGCGCAACCTGGGCCTGGATATCTTTTCCTGCTTCCAGATCTGCGTGCTGGCCTTCAACCTCCTCAATTACGTTTGTTGTTTCCTGCTGTTGAACCGGGGCTTGTCTTTGCGCGTGGCCCCCTCGGCTTTGGGGGCCTTCTTTTTCGCCTTCAACGCGCCCAAGTTCAACCAGATCAGCCACACCCAACTACAATGCCTTTTTTGGCTGCCCTTGGCGCTGTGGGCGGCCGCCGCGTGGGTGAGGGGCGCCTCTTCCATGGGCCGCGCCCGGGCCTTCGGGTTGCTAGCCGCCGCGGCCCTGGCGTTGGACCTGCAGCTGCTGACGGCCTTTTATCCGGCCTGGTTTTTTCTCTTTTGGTCCCTCCTGTTCCTGGGCTTTTCGATTTGCCTGCGGGAAACCCGGGACTTCCTGAAGGGACTTGGGAGGCGCCAGGGGCTGCCGGTGCTGGGCGGCGCGGCGGTGCTGGCCGCCGGGTTGGTTCCCTTTTTGGGGCTTTACCTTCCGGTGATCAGGAAGCTGGGCGGGAAGGATTACAGCGAAGTTCAAATGATGATCCCCGATTTTTGGTCCTTCCTGTGGATGGGTCCCCGGCATGGCTGGTGGGGATGGATTTGGGACGCTTGTCCGGCCATCCGCCATTATCCCGTGGAAGGCGAGGAACGGCTGGGGTTCGGGATCACCCTGGGGGTCGCGGGGATTGGGTTGGCCCTTTGGGCCTTGGGAACCCTGCGGCAATCGGGCCGGTCGGCGACGCTCCGCACCCTGGGGATGGAGTTCAAGGGGGACCGCAAAACCTACGTCCTTTTCGGGGCCTTGGCCTTGCTGTCTTCCCTGGCCTTTGTGCTTTTGGGGCTCCAATATGGAAGGGGTTTTTCGCCCTGGTGGCTGGTCTATGAAACGGTGCCGGGCGCCCAAGGCATCCGGGCGGTTTCCCGCTACGTGATTTTCCTGGCGCTGCCATTTTCCATCGTCCTGGCTTTCGCCGTCCAAGCTTGGTGGGAAAGGGTACGGCGGGAAAAAAAGCGGAGTGTCCGGATCTGGATGGGCGGAGCGGTCCTTTTGGCGGTGGGCGCGGCCTTGCTGGAGCAGGTGGACTTCCCCCCTTACCCCGCTTTCTCCAAGTCCCGGGAACTGAATCGCCTGGAATATTTAAGCGAAAAGCTGCCGGCCCAATGCAGGGCCTTTTACGTGGGCGTGGCGCCCGGGCTTCCTTACTCGGCCACCGACATCCAAATCGACGCCATGTTGATCTCGGCGGTCCGGGGCATCCCGACCTTGAACGGCTACAGCGGGCAAAGCCCCCGAAATTGGGATTTGTTCAAGGTGCGCAGCCCCAAGTATGATGGGTACGTCCAAAATTGGCTCAGCTTGAACGGAATCACCTATCCGGTCTGCGGCTTGGGCATCGACCGGTAGCGAAGGGAAAATTTTGAATTTTAAATCGTCGTGACTTTCAATTTGGGGTCCGGAATGAAAATGCCGGCCGTTTAAAATTTGGAAGTCGAAATTTAAAATCAAGTGGAAGGGACGCGCGATGGCGGATTCGCCGAATAAACTGCAAGTGCCTTGGAGGGCCCTGACCATGGTGGGGGCGCTCCTGCTGATCTGGGCCATTTTCTCCCTCACCACCGGCGGTATTTTCCTGGAGCCGAGGAACCTTTCGCTTCTCATGCGGCAGATGTCCGTCACGGCCTTCCTTGCCACCGCCATGGTCCTGGTCATCGTGGCGGGGCAAATCGATTTGTCGGTGGGGGCCATGACCGGCTTCCTGGGCGCGGTGTCGGCCTTCCTGTTCGTCACGCACGGCTGGCCCCTCTGGGCGGCTTTCCTCGCCACCCTTCTCCTGGGCGCCTTGTTGGGGCACCTCCAGGGGCGCCTGGTCACCGGGTTCAACATTCCTTCCTTCATCGTTACCCTGGGGGGAATGCTGGTGTTCCAGGGAGCGCTGCTGGGACTCACCGGCGGCGTTGCCATCAGCCCCACGCCCGACTATCTTTACGTCGGCCAAGCCTACCTTCCCAAGGCCTCCGGCTGGCTTCTCCTGGGCGCCGCGTGGGCTTTTTTCCTTTACCGCTTCCTGAAGGAAAGGACCGCCCTCCGCTGGAAATGGGCCGGGTTGGGGGCCGTGGCCGCCGCCTTCATCGCGGTCCTGAACGCCTATGAGGGCGTTCCCCTTCCGGTGGTCCTCATGCTGGCCTTTTCGGTGGTCTTTTCCACCTTGGCCCAACAAACGCCCTTCGGCCGCCACCTTTACGCCATCGGCGGCAACCCGGAGGCGGCCTTTTATTCGGGAATCAACATCAAGCGGCACATCATCCTGGTGTTCACCCTCATGGGATCCATGGTGGGCGTCGCCGGCATCGTGCTGACGGCCCGGGTGGGCGCGGCCACCTCGGACGCGGGCCACATGATGGAACTGGACGCCATCGCGGCGGCGGTGATCGGCGGCACCTCGCTCATGGGCGGCCGCGGCACCGTATGGGGGGCCATTCTGGGGGCCTTGGTCATGGCCTCGTTGGATAACGGCATGAGCCTGATGAATACCGAGTCCTTCTGGCAACCCATCATCAAGGGTGGCATCCTGGTGGTGGCGGTGGCAATGGACATGATGGGACGAAAAACCAAGTGAGCGGGTGGGGCGAATCCTCCGGGGTCCGGCGGCTTTCCAAAGTGGTTGGGGACCTGGGCGGTTTGGGGGGCCCGGGGAGGATGAAGGAATTGCGACAAAAAAGCTGCCTTGGCCTTTGTTCCCGTTTTCCCTTTGTTATAACGATTTAACACCAGTTAATACCTAAATACGGTTATACTCGTCCTTTAAAATCGAAATGATGGGTAACTCACTTTGGGCTTACCGGTCGATTGGACAATTCGTGGCCTTTCTTGACAGGGTTTTGGACCCTCCTTCCTATGGATACGTTCGAGACCAAAAACTTTACGTTCCCAGCAGCCGGGAGCTTTTCAACGAATTCTTCTCGCGCTTGAACATTTTTAAATCCCGGAAAAATTGGCTGCCCCTCTTCAGCTGGTTCGTGATCCTCTTTTTCGCCCCGTTCTTTTTCCTCTTTTTCTTCCACTATTTCACCTGGAAGTTGTTCGCCATCGGGTTCGTTTACAGCATGGTGGTCCTGGGGACCCACGGCACGGTTTACCTGCACCGTTACGGAAGCCACCACGCCTTCACCTTTTCAAACCGCGCCTGGCTTTTCCTCACGCGGGAACTGGTCCTCAAAATCATCCCCGAGGAAGCCTATGTGGTGTCGCACCATGTCCACCATTATCTTTCGGAGAAACCGGGGGACCCCTACAACGTGCACGGCGGCTGGCTTTACTGTTTCCTGGCCGACGCGAATCATCAGGCCGTCGCCCGCGATTTTTCGCCGGAGGACTACGACCGGGCCGCCAAAATGATCGCCCACATGGGCGTCCGGCCGAACAGCTTTGAGCAATACCAAAAGTGGGGTTCCATCAGCCGGCCGGCGGGAACCATCCTGCATTTCCTCCTGAATTGGGCCTTTTGGTTCGCGGCCTTGGACTGGATCGGCGGAATGCCTTTGGTTGCGGCCATCTTCGGTATGAGCGCGGTTTGGGCGGTGGGAATCCGCACCTTCAACTTCGAGGGGCATGGAAAGGGCAAGGACCGCCGGAAGGAAGGCGTTGATTTCGACCGCACCAACCTTTCGATCAACCAGGCCTGGCCCGGAATGGTGACGGGGGAGTGGCACAATAACCATCATCTTTTTCCCAACGGGTCCCGGGCGGGATTTTTACCCCACCAATGGGACTACGCGTGGCTTTACATCCGGCTCCTCCATCTCATCGGCGGCATCGACAATTACCGGGATTTCAAGGACCAGTTTTTCGAAAAGTATTACCAGCCTTATTTGTTCCAGAAACACCGGGCCCAAAACACCCTCTCCAAAAGTTTGTAACGAATCACCTTCGGCGGGAGCGCCGGTGAAAAAACCGGCCGCGGCCCGGCAATGACGGCCGGCTTTCCTGCGCTCTCCCGGGTCTGGTTTCACCCGGTTCCATTCCATGATGTCCTTTTCCAAAACTTGTCCCCGTTCAATCTTTCAAAATCCGGCCGAAATAGCCGTCCGAAAAGGGAGGATTTTCCATCCTGCCGGATGATCGAGTTCCGCATTCGCTGTCCGGCTTGGTAGGTTGGGGAAGGGTTCCCGTCCGCGTCCATTTTCAAGGCCAACTGACGCCTTCTGGGCCGGTTCATCCGGCTGGGAAAGGCTCCGCCGCCGCAGGTTTTCCATTCTCAAGCCCCTTATTTATCGACCGTTCCATTCCCAAATTCAGTCTTGCCTTCCAAAAGTTTTCTTGATAATTTAAACCGGTTTCAATATTTCTCAGAAAGTTTCAGTGGAGGCCTTTTATGTCCAATCTCAAGCCCCAAAAAGCACACCGTTTCTCCTTCGGCCTTTGGTGTACCGCCAACCGCGGCCGGGACCCTTTCGGTGAAGAAACCCGCAGCCGCCTGGATCCCGTCACGAACATCAAGGAACTCGGCAAGCGGAACGTTTACGCCTTCAATTACCATGACGACGACCTCATCCCCTTCGGCGCCTCCCTGCAACAGCGCAACAAGATCATCAAGGAGACCCGGAAGGTCATGAAGGACTATGCCATCAAGTGCGGCATGGCCACCACGAACCTTTTTTACCACCGGGTCTTCAAGGACGGCGCCTTCACCAGCCATGACCCGAAGGTCCGGGCTTACGCGGTGCAGAAGGTCATGCGGAACATGGACCTTGGCGCCGAATTGGGCGCCAAGGTGTACGTTTTTTGGGGCGGAAGGGAAGGCACGGAGGTGGACGCCTCCAAAACGCCGGAAGAGTCCCTGAAGCGCTACCGGGAATGCATGAATTACCTTTGTGCCTATTCAAGGCACAACGGCTACGGCTTCCGGTTCGCCATCGAGCCCAAGCCCAACGAGCCGCGCGGGGACATCTTCCTGGCCACCGCGGGCCATGTGATGGCCTTCATCGGGACCCTGGACGACCCCGATATGGTGGGGGTCAATCCCGAGATCGAGCATTCCCGCATGGCAGGGCTGAACACTTACCATGATTTCGCCCAATGCATGGAGGCGGGCAAGCTTTACCACGTGGACCTGGGCGCGCAAAAACCCTGCCGGTTCGACCAGGACCTGCGGTTCGGCTCCGAGGACATCAAGGAAACCTTTTTCGTGGTGAAGCTCCTGGAGGACAACCACTGGCAGGGGACGCGCAACTTCGACGAACACCCCTACCGCAGCGAGGACGACAAGGGCGTCTGGGATTTCGTGGAGGGGAGCATGCGGACCTACCTCATCCTGTGGGAGAAGGTCAAGCGGTTCAACTCGGACAAGAAGGTCCAGCAGATACTCAAGTCCATCAAGGGCAAGGACCCCTTTTTGGAAGGCCTGCTGGGCCGGTTCACCCCGGAAAACGCGGCCGAGTTGAAAAAGCGTTCCTTTGACCCCATGGCGCTTTCCCGAAAACGGCTTCCCTACGAGGAACTGGACCAAAGGGTGCAGGAAATCCTGATGGGAGTGGCCTGAGGACAAAATTTTGAATGTTGAATCATGAGTTGAGGAAGTTCCTCAACCGAAGGTTGAAAAACCTCCAACAATTTAAAATTAAGAATTCATCATTAGCATTCGCCTTTCGAAGGATGCGTTATGGGCGTCACCATCAAGCAGATCGCGGCCAAGGCGGGCGTTTCCAAGGCCACCGTTTCCCGGGTCCTGAACGGCCTGGGGGTGAAATACGAGACCGAGCAAAAGGTCAAGGCCATCATCGAGAAGATGCAATACCGCCCCCACCGCTTCGCCCGGGGCCTGGCCAACCGGCAGACGGGTTACCTGGGACTGGTGGCGCCCTCCCTGGACCCCTACGTGGCTTCGGTGGTCCTGGGGATGGAGGAGGAAGCCGGCCGCCACGGGAAATTGCTGACCCTGGGGGTCTTTTCCCTCGAGGACGGCGACGAGCGGGAAGTCATCCGCACCATGACCGAACCCCCGGTGGTGGACGGCCTGCTGTTTTTCCTGCCGTCGGCCAAGATGGAAACCCTCCTGCGGTCCCTCCTGCACAAGAAATTCCCCGTGGTGGTGGTCAGCGAGCGCCGCTATGAGAACCTGGTGCCCTCGGTGGTGGTCGACAACGTGAACGGCGCCCTTCAGGCCATCCAATACCTGATCGGCAAGGGGCACCGCCGGATCGGCTTCGTGAAGGGGCGGGCCGATACCAGCGATTCGGCGGACCGCCTGGAGGGATACCGGCGGGCTTTGGCCGAGGCGGGCATCGCCTTCGACGACGGCCTGGTCCTTCCGGGGAATTACGACATCCGCTCCGGGGAGGAGGCGGCCGCGCGGTTCCTGGAAATGTCCCAGCCGCCCACGGCCGTGTTCGCCTCCAACGACGGAATGGCCATCGGCGTCTTGAAGGCCCTGCAGGCGAAAAAGCGGGAAGGCGCCTTCGCGGTCATGGGTTTCGACGACATCGAGATGGCCGCCCTGGTGAGCCCCTCGCTCACCACCATCGGCTACGACCTGCACGAGTTGGGCCGCCAATCGGTCCACAAGCTGATGCGCATGATCGTGGGCGAGGAAAAAAGCCAGTCCGTGTTGCAGTTGAAGACCCACTTGGTGGCGAGGGAATCGGCGTAAAAAGCAGCCGCCGGCCAACAGCCGTCGGCTATCAGCGGAGGAGGCCTTCATGAACAGGAATTTTCGGTTTTGCGCGGCGGTGATTTTGCCGGCGGTGCTGGCCTTGTCGGCGGGATGCGGGAAGAACGTCCAAACCATCCGGTTGGCCCAGTTCCTCACCGACCCGATCCTGATCGCCAAGATCAACCAGCTGGCCTCGGACATCGAAAAACGCCATCCCGGCCTCCACATCGAAGTGGACAACATCCCCTACAACGAGTACCAGGAAAAGATCACCACCCAGATGGCCGCCGGCAACGCGCCCGACATCGTTTACGTGGAGGTCAATAATTTCGTGGACCTTTACCTGCGCGGTGTGTTTGAGGACCTGACGCCTTATTGCCAAAAGGACGGATTGGACCTGAAGGGTTATTACCCCGGCGTCCTGGGCCGCTTCAGCCCGGGCGGGAAGGTTTACGCCATCCCGCAGGATACGGCTCCTTCGGGACTGATGTATTACAACCGGAAGTTCTTCCGGGAGGCGGGATTGCCCTATCCGAAGGCCGGCTGGACTTGGCCCGAGCCCTTCCTCTCCATCTGCCAGAAGCTCGTCCAAAAGGACGCCTCGGGCCATGTCACCCGCTGGGCCTATATCGACGCCTACGGGGTCCAGTACGAGAATTTCCTTTTCAGCAACGGCGCCAATTACGTGGACAACACCGAGCACCCCACCCGCATGATCCTGGACAGCCCGCGGGCCCTGGAGGCCATCCGCTTCCGGTGGGCCATGATCCAAAAAGACCACGTTTCGCCCGACCCCTCCCAGATCCAGACCTTCAACTTAAGCGCGGGGCAGGAGGAGATGTTCGCCAACGGCCGGGCGGCCATGATCTCCTCCGGCATCTGGCAAACCCCCCGGTTCCTGCAGAACAAGGACCTGGATTTCGACGTGGTGGAATTTCCCGGCGGGCCTCACGGCGACCGGGGGTGGGGGACGGGAGGGTCGGGTTACGCCCTTTCCAAATCGTCCAAGCGGAAGGACTTGGCCTGGATGGTGCTCAAGGAAATCACCAGCGAAGCCTCGGTTTCCCAATTGGCTGGAACCGGCATGATCCAGCCGGCCCTGATGAAGCTGGCCCAATCGGACGTTTTTTTGAAATCCCCCGGGCCGGAGCATAAAGGCATCCTGCTGCAGATGCCCGCCCGCAGCCACTACGAGCCGTTCCTCCCGAATTGGAACGAGATTTATTACGGCACCCTGGGGCCGGCCCTGGACCCGGTTTGGCTGGGGCGAAAAAAGCCGGTGGATGCCATCCCGGCCGTGAACCAGCGCATCAACGAAAAGTTTTTCTTCGGGAAATAGCCCGCCGGGGCCGCCTGCTTTTCGGCGGCCTGGAAACCGGGCGGTCAAGACCCATCTTTGGTTCGGGAGCGTAATCCTTGCGAGTTGACTTGGACGGCCGGGGACGGCTTTTCTTTGCGGGGAAAAACGCGGGCGCCGCGGCCCTGCATCCGCTGGAGATGGAAAAAGAAGGGCGCCTTTACCGGGGAGTCCTGGGCCCCGCCTCCCGCGGAAGCTGCGAGGGTTTCCTTTCCGATGAAAAGGGGCCGTTCCTTTCCTGCCGGGTATCCTTCCGCAAACGCAACTACGCCGGCATGGATCTGCTGGAGGAAAAAAGGACCTACCGGGCCTTGAAGGGGATCCGGCGGGGCCTTTTGACCGTCCGTTATTTCCTGGAGAAGGTCCGGACGCCCGGGGACGGTTTCCTGGTGATCCCCGCGCTTTGGTACGGCGACAACGAGGCCTGGAACCATAGGGTGGCTTATCCCAAGGGGCTGGATAAGGACTGGAGCTTTTTAGCCGACGGTTCCCCCTGCCCGGCGGTGGTTTGGACCACGCCTCAAGGCTCCTATGCCGTTGCCGCCGACGCCTCGGTTTCCTTCCCGGCGCGCCGCAAGGGGCTGGACGACGTGCTGGGGATCGGCTTCGCGGCCGTCCAGCGCGGGGAACCCCAGGCGGTCTTCACCTTTCCGGCCCAGCAGGTCCCCCAAAGTTACCCCTTCGGCCGCAAGCTCCAAAAACCCGCCGTGCCGCGGCTGGATTGGAAAAAAGGGCAAAGCCTGACCCTGACCTTTTACCATTGCGGGGGGGCCCCGGACCGGGCCTTCCACTTGAAAGTGTGGCGGGCGCATTACGAAAGGGCGGCCAAGCCCTTCCGCTACAAGATCGGCGAAAACCGGCTTCAAAAAACAGCGAGCCTCTTCACCGAATGCCTCAAGAAAAGCCATTTCCGGGAAGGCATGGGTTTTTCCCACCGGCACGATATTCCCGAAATCTTCACGGGCTGGTGCGGCGGCTTCGCCGCGGCCCTGGCGGCCTTGAAGTGGGGCGACCAGGCCGGGGACCCGGTTTTCCGCCGCATGGGCGAGACCATGTGCGATTACCTCTGCCGCGAGGGCCTGACGAAAAGCGGGATCTTTTATTCCGAGAACGCCAAGGGCGTCTGGCTGGAGAAGGTTTTCTGGGGCCAGGCCGACGGGCTCCACATGCGCAACCCTTCGGAAGGTTCCTGTTACCTGGCCCTGGCCCTTGAGTACGAACGGGGCTTCAACCGGTGGCGGCCCCTTTGGGAAAGGGCGCTTAAGTCCAACCTGGACGCCATCGTCCGCCTGCAACGCAAAGACGGGGCCATCCCCCATGAGATCAACGGCAAGACGGGCAAACCCCTTTCCTGGGTGGGCGCCACCGCGGGCGCCTGGGCCGGGGCCCTGGCGGTTTATTCCCGGCTGGTGGAAGGCAAGGCGCTTTCCCGGAAATACCTGGCCGCGGCCCGGAAAGCCGGGGCCTATTACTTGGCGCATTACGTGGAGAGGGAGCGCTATATCGGGGGCCCCTATGACACCTACATGGCGCCCAACATGGAGGACCCCTATAACCTGCTTTTGGCTTACAGCGAGCTTTACCGGACCACCCGGCAAGGAAAGTGGCTTTCGGCGGCCCGGCGCGTGGCCGACCACCTGCTTTCCTGGCGCTACCTTTACGACGTCCGGTTCCCGGACGGGACGGTTTGCCGGCAACAAAAGGTCAAGACCTTCCACATGTCGCCCGCCTCGGTGGCGAACAAGC
>JAICXI010000044.1 GCA_025980505.1 bacterium
ATCCGGCTGATGTGGCGCTGGTTCCATAAACTCTCGAAAATCGGGTTTTGGAAGCGGAAAGTTAAGATATTCTGGACCGTTTCCTTGGCCAGGTAATGGTCGATACGGTAAATCTGGTGCTCCTTGAAGACTTCCTTGACCTTCCGGTTGAGTTCCTTGGCCGAATCCAGGTCGTGGCCGAAGGGTTTCTCGATGACGATGCGGGCAAAGCCCTTTTCTTCCCGGGACAGGCCCACCGCGCCCAGGTTGGAAATGATGTCCTCAAAGACGTTGGGCGGGGTGGAAAGGTCAAAAATGCGGTTCCCCGCCGTTCCGTGGTCCTGGTCCATCTGGTCCAGCATCTTGGAGAGGGACTGATAGGCCTTGAAATCGTCGTAGCCGCCGGACAGGTAATGGAAGTTCTGGGAGAACCCGTTCCAAAGCGAATCGGACAGCTGGGGCTCGCTTTCCTTCAGGGATTCTTTCAAGTGTTTCTTGAAATCCTCATCCGTCATCTTGGAGCGGGAAATACCGATCAAGCTGAAGGAGGAAGGCAGGAGATGCTTTTCATAAAGGTCGAAAAGGGCCGGTACGAGTTTGCGGTGGGTCAGGTCTCCGGAAGCGCCGTAAATGACCAGGCTGCAGGGGGGTGGCACCCGGTCGCTGGAAAGGCCTTTGCGCAACGGATTTTCCAGCAAGGCTGGGCTTACCATGGGGACCTCGGGCAAAAGGGAAATGGCTTGCTTGCTTTAAAAAAATCTGACAAAAAAATTTCCACTACGGAGGAAGCGAAGGCCACAGAGCAAAAAACATTTTTCGGCGACAACCTTCGGGTCTTCTCTGTGCGCCCCCTGCCCTCCATGGTTCAACCTTGATTTTGTCAGGGCTCCAAGAAGCAAGGGGATTATTTTAGCGGTTTATTGAAACAGAGGCTTGGTTTTCTTTCAAGTCCGCCCCAAACTTCGGGGGAAAGGGTTTACTGTGAAAACCTTGGAAAGCCCCCTTCCAAAAGCGCATGGAAAAAGGTTGGAGAAACAGCAACACCCCCCTTAACCCCAGGGACACAGAGACACAGAGACACAGTTAAACAAAGGCTATGGATTTATCGCCCTTTTTTAGCTGTGACTCCGTGGCGAACTCTTGGGTTTTGTTACGGATCCTTAAAAAAAGCTGCGTCTCTGTGTCTCCGTGGTAAGCGGGCTTGTCTGCTGTTTTACGGAACACCCTTCGGGGCCGTCTAAAATAAAGCTTCATTCGGGTGACTTATGGCCGACTTCAAAAAAAGCGTGCGGGAAAACGCGGCGGGCGAGTTCTTCGTGGATTCCACCTGCATCGACTGCGACACTTGCCGCCAGCTGGCCCCCTCGGTTTTCGAAGAAGCCGGCGCCACTTCCTATGTGCGCGTGCAACCCCGGACGCCCGGGGAGGAGCGTGCCGCCCTCCAGGCCCTTTTGGCCTGCCCCACGGGTTCCATCGGCACCCTCCACCCCAACCCTTCCCCGGAGGCGAGGGCCGACTTCCCCCTGCCCGTCGCGGAGGATGTTTTTTACTGCGGTTTCAACTCCCCCCGGTCCTACGGCGGCAACAGTTACTTCGTGGTCCAGCCGGGGGGCAACTGGCTCATTGACTCGCCCCGATACCTTCCCTTCTTGGTGCGCCAGTTCGAGAAAGCCGGGGGAATCCGGTACATCTTCCTGACCCACCGGGACGACGTGGCCGAAGCCGCCAAGTATGCCGAGAGGTTCAAAAGCCGGAGGATCATCCATGAAGAGGACAAGGGCTCCCAACCGGACGCCGAAATCCTGATCCGGGGGTTGGAGGCCGTTGAAATCGAACCGGACTTCAAGGTCATCCCCACCCCCGGCCACACCCGGGGCCATTGCGTCCTGCTTTACAAAAACAAGTTCCTTTTCACGGGCGACCATTTGTGGTGGCGCCGCAAGCGCCGGCAATTGGGCGCTTCCCAAAACGTGGCTTGGTATTCCTGGCGCCGGCAAACCGAGTCCATGGAGAAGTTGTCAAGGGTTGGGTTTGAATGGGTCCTGCCGGGCCACGGCCAGAGGGTGAACCTGCCGGCGGTCGAAATGCGGAGGGAACTGGAACAACTGGTCGGACGGATGAAAGCTTCCTTGGAAGCCGTAGGGGAATAGGGGCAGGCTCAACCTCCGGCCGGTACGGCTTCCGGGAAGGATCGCGCGAAAGGGCCGATGGGGGCTCCGCGGAAGGAATTCCCGGCTATTTCCCCGCCTGAATACTCTCCACAGCCTGCTCCACCCGGGGGAGGAATCTTTCCGGCAGGGGAATGTAGGAAAGCGCGGCGGCGTCCTTTTGGCCGTCGGCCAGGGCCCATTTTAAGAAGTCCACCAAGGCCTGGTTGCGCTTGGCGTCGTGGGTGGCCCGGGCCAGGTCCTGGTAGACCAACAGCCAGGCGAAGGTGGAAAGCGGATAGGCCTTTTGGGCGCGGGAGACCGTCAGGTTGACGGTGAAATTCTCCGGCAGACCCAGCAGGTCGGAAGCCGCGGCCTCGATGGATTCCCCGTCCGGCGCCACGTAGCTTCCGGCCTCGTTGCGCAGGGCCGCCACCGGCAGGTGGTGTTGGACCGCGTAAGGGTAGTCCACGGCCGCGATGACACCGGGCCACAGCCTCATTTTTTCAACCACCTTCTCGTTGCCCTTCACGTTCTGTCCCGCCGGCCAATGGAGGTTCTTGTCCTTTTCCCTTTTCAAGGTCCACTTGGGGTCAAGCCGGGACAGGAAGCAGGGGAAGAAATCCTGCAGAGAGCTTTCCTCCTCGCGGTGCAGCACCCGGATGTCCATGGCCGGCAGGCGCACGCCGGGATTGGACTCGGCGATGGCCGGGTCATTCCATTTCTGGACCGTTCCCATGAAAATGGCCGAAAGGGCCCGGGGGGTCAATTTGAGGCCCGTGGGGATGCCGGGCAGGTTGTACGTGATGGCCACCGCTTCCAGGGCCACGGGCAGGTGGTAAAGGACCCGGCCCAAGGCCCGCTTTTGCTGGGCTTCGGTGAGGGGGGTGTCCACCAGGGCGAATTCCGCGCCGCGGCCGACCCACTGGTTGGCGGCGTCGGTGGAATTCTTCACTTCCACTTTCCATTGGGTGCCGGGATGGGCGGGGCCGTAATCCTGCGTCCATCGTTGGGCCAAGGGCGCCGCCAGATAGGAGCCAACCCCCTTCAGCGAAACTCCCGCCCAAACCGGGCCCGTTAAGAAGGCCAGGCCGAAAGAAACAAGCTTTATGGATTTCATCGGTTCTTTTTCCTTTGTGTTTTGCTGGGAGCGACGGCCAACGGAAGTTTGAGATTGCCATGCGGTCCCCGGCCCGTCAACGCCAAATTCCGATCGGGGCCTCCCCGGTCCCTCCTTAAAACCCCGCTTTTAACCCCCTTCCTTGTCTTTGGCCCGCCTCCCATCTTATGATGGGTTGGAGTCGTTTAGAGGGGAGCGCATGGAAACCTACGATTACGAAAAATTAAACCGGGATTTCGAGTCCAAATCCTCGGAAGAAATCATCGGTTGGGCGGTCCGGGAATTCGGCCCCGGCCTGACCATGTCCACTTCCTTCGGCGCGGAAAGCGCCGTTTTATTGCACCTGGTCACCCAAATCAAGCCCGACCTCCCCGTTCTTTTCACCAATACGGGTTTCCACTTCAAGGAGACCCTGGCGCACCGCGACGCCCTGGTGAAACGCCTGCGCTTGAACCTCCGGGAATTAAAACCCGAAATGCCCACCGACGAATTCCTGGCCAAGAACGGCCGGCTTTACGAACCCGACCCGGACGCCTGCTGCGCGGTCAACAAGATCGCCCCCTTTGAGAAGGCTTTGAAGGACTACCGGGCTTGGATCACGGGCATCCGCCGCAACCAAGCCGATACCCGGAAGTCCTCCCAGTTCGTGGAAAACTACCGGGACCGGTTGGTCAAGATCAACCCCCTCCTGAACTGGACCGGAAAGATGTTCTGGGATTACGCCCAAAAGCACGGCCTCCCCTACCATCCCCTTTGGGAAAAGGGCTACCTGTCCATCGGCTGTTCCCCCGAGTGCTGCACCCGCCCCGTCCTAGGCGGGGAGAACCCCCGCTCCGGCCGCTGGGCCGGCAAGGCTAAGACCGAGTGCGGCATTCAAACTTTCCTCAAGGAAGAAGCGGCCTCCCAAACCCCGAAATAACTTCTCCGGCTTGCAACCGCGGTTCCAGCCCTGAAATCGGCTTCGGTTAAAACGTTTTTCAACTTTTGCCGGGCCCCAACCGTCCAACGAGGGACCGTCCAAAGCCGGTTCAAGCAAGCCATCCGATGTCTAAGGGGGAGCCGATGAAATGGAAGACCTTGTTTCCATTGATGGGAATGATCCTTGCCGGAGCCCCCCTCCGGGCCCAGATTCCTTCCCCGCAAGCCACACCGGCCGTCACCAACCCGGCTTCCTCCCCTTCCGATTCCTCCGACGGGGAACAGGACGAGAAACCCTTCAAGCCCTATTGGGAAAATGAGTTCCAGTTGGGTTACTCCCGGCAGCAGGCGGGCCAGAACACCGACACCCTGACCTATACCGGCACCCGGTACCTGGACGAAGCCGGGGATTTCTTTTCCGGCGAGGCCGAAGTGTCCCGCCAAAAGGTGGAGGGAGTTGTTTCCAGCACGGGTACCTTGACGGCTGCGGCGGGAATGGGGCTGGGGTTCTTCACCCCTTCCTTGGCCCTCGGGTTCCAGGGGGGGGAAAGCGCCTTGCGCCAAATCAACGGTGATCTCGCCATGGGCTTCCAACTGGGGGACCCCCTGTCCCTGGACCTCACCCTGGGAGGCAACGTGGGCAGCCACCAAGGCGACGTGACTTCCCTCCTCCCGCAATTGTCGGTCCTCGGGAGGCCCGTCACCGCGCGGATCGACACCGCCGGTTGGAGCGTTTCCCTGGGACCGGCCTTCACGCCTTGGGACGGCTTCTCGATTGAGGCCACCGCAGGCTACGAATATGACGTCACCTACCAGGTCCAAAGCATCACCGATCCGGCGAAAAAGAAACTCATCAACCAAGCCGACCAAATCGGCACCCTCACCCTGGACCTGTCCTTCACCCTCTTCAAGGGTTTCACCCTGGACCTTATCCCCCAGGTGGGCAAGGAATACTCGCCGGCGGGCACCTTTTACAGCAGCCTGTCGGGTGGCCTGGTCAGCTTTTCCTCCCCGACCGTGCAGGACTTCGTCGGCGGCACAGTGGCCGCGGGTTACAGTTTTGAGTAAGAGACTTTAACAAAACCCCTCCCACCACAGGGACAGGGAGGCACCGTTAAATAAAAAATTTTGAATTGACTTTTTTCGGGCCGCGTCCCTGTGCCTTTGTGGTGAAATCTTGGGTTTCTTTAAGTCCAGGAAGGCCCGTGATTTTGAAGTTGCGGGTGGACAAGGTCGAACCGTGGGTTTGGGGGGCCTAAAACTGGAACGCCAGGGTCATCCCGGTCCCATCCCGGCGGGGCCCCAAGGTCGTATCCACGTTGACCGCGGGCCGGCCTAAAAGTTCCAGGGTGAGAAGGGTGGCGGCATGGGTGCCGAGGGCGATCCAGGCCCTTTGCCGGACCGCCGTATCGGAAGCTCCCAGCAAGGTCGCGAGGGGGTAAGTCGTTTTAGCGAGTCCCGCCAGGTTGACCAGTTTCAACCCCGCATCCGGGTCATTGGCCGCCACCAAAAGGGTCCATCCCAGGGCGTCCACCCCGGCCGTGCAACCACCGA
Source organism: bacterium (assembly GCA_025980505.1). GTDB lineage: Bacteria > Oederibacteriota > Muellerivitia > Muellerivitales > Muellerivitaceae > JAICXI01. Next base: position 5,719 of record JAICXI010000044.1, read on the forward strand.
AAACGTCGGCGTGATCCTCGAAGATTTCCGTATAGGCCCAGCCGTAATAATCCGCCACGACCAGGGGGACGGTCACCCATTCGTTCCCGGCGCGGGCCTTTCCCGTCTCCCCGAAAAGGAGGGCCAGGGTCAAAAATCCCGCCGCTCCAAGCAGGGACGCCCGGCGGTTTTTCCCGGGGGGACAGGGACTCACTCGTCCTCCTCATCGGCGGGCGTGGGAGTGGACGTGGGCGTGGAAGTGGCCGTCGAGGTGGCGGTGAAAGTGGGTGTCGGCGTCGGATAAATGAACTTGAAATTAACCGGCCAGTTGGACTTGGGATAGATATAAACGTAAACCGGATAGGTGGTGGCGTTGTTCTGGCAATCCTGGCCCTCCTCCCATTGGTAGATGGTGATGGTCGTATTGTAGCAATCGGTGGTCATTTCATCGCCGAAGGGCCTCCACCGGATGCAGGAATTGGGGTTGTTCTGGGGCAGGAAAAAAACGCTTTGCTGGTTCCAATCGATCACGGGTTTGAAACCCGTGGTCACCACATGGTCCTGGTCGAGAGCCGGGGAAATGGTGCCCCACCATTGGTCGAAATCCGCCTGCGTATTGATCTGCTGGGCGCCGGCTTGGAGCAGGAGGGACCCCACGCCCGCCGAAGCCTGGATCAGGCGGTGGGGGTAAACGTGCGGGGTGCATTGGTCCAGCGGGCTTCGCCCCCACTGTTCCACCCCATTCGGGGCCTGGACCTGGACCTTGCTGTCGTAAATGGACACGCAGCCGGCGGCGGCCATCAACAGCATAAAGGTTAAAGCGCTTAAGAAATTTTTCATCTTTCATTCCGATCATGACCCGGCTTCCCGCGGAAGGCGAAAACCCTCCCGTCGTTAAAGCGGAGGTCCGTCATGTTTCCGTCCCGCGGGCGCGGACCGGCCTTCCGTCCAACACATAAACCCTGCCTTCGGAAAGAATCCATTCCACTTCGGTGAATTGCTTCCACCGGCCCGCCAGCCGCCGCGTCAGCTTGACCACGTCAAAAAGCTCAAAACCCTTCAAGGGAAAGGATTGCGGAAAATAGTTCCAAGGCGTGTCCAGGAACCCCTTGAAGAGGTTCCGGTTGGGCGTCAGCCTTAAGATTAAGACGTCGCCGCTGGGCAAAGAGGTCACGCGAATTTCCACATCCGTCAGTTGGAGCCCCTGGGGGGGGAAGGAACGGCAAACCCCCACCGCCGAGGCCTTCAAGGCCTTTTGCACGATGAAGTAACGCTTGGCGGTGGAGGCGAAAACCCCCCGTACCACCTGCTCGTGGGAAAGGGGTTTCAAGGCCTGGAGGGTGCTCTTTTTGGAGCCGGAAAGGTCGGAATGCCGGAGCCAAAAGGGGCCTTCGCCCAAATCCCCCAGCGCCTGCCGCACCGCCTCTTCACCCCGGGCCCGGGAAACACCCCCGCTAATGAAGCCCGGAGAGGTTTCACCGCCCAAGGGTAAAAGCTCGCTTAACCGCCCGGCCAGTTTCCCATAGGCGTCCCCGTGGCCCTCGGTCAGGGACAAAAGCCAGACCCGGGGCGGGTGCAGGGTCCGCCGGTAGGCTCCCACCAGCACTTCCAGACGGGGACCCAGCCAAGCGCTCACGCCCGCCAGTAAGCCGCCGCTGACCAGGTCGGGAAGATAGTGGAACCCGAGAAAAAGGGTGGATAGCCAGATGCCGACCGTCAGGGGGAAGCCCCAGATCGCGGCCCGGCGGTCGTAGGACAATTGCCAGAAAAGAAGGTAGGCCGAAATGGCGCCGTGGAGGCTGGGAAAGACGTCGAACCGGGAGCCCAGGCTGGAGATTAAAAATTCCGCCCCCTTGAAAAGGATTCCGCCCTGCAGCCAGGTCCATTCCTCCGGATAGGCGAAACGGGGGCCGATGGCGGGATACAGGAGGTATCCCATAAAGCCGCCGGTGTAGACCAGGATGAGTCCCATCATGAACCGCTGGTAAAGGGCCCGCCGGATGGTGCTGTGGAACACCAAGAGCCCGATCAGCCAGACGAAAAGGCCCAGGTAGCAGATGGAGAAGAAATCGGTCAAATGGGGGCGGCCCAAAAGGGCCTGCTGCCAAAGCGAAGGCCCCCGTCCCATCAGGCGGAAGTCCAATTGGCGCAAATCGGCGTCGAAAAGTTGGGGATGCAAAACCGGAACCAGCGGTTTCATGAGGCTATAGCAAAAAACCAGGCCGCCCCAGGGCGCCAGCCCCCGCGCCAGGCCCCAAAGGCCGAAGGGAGGCGGGCGGCGGATGGCCGCGAAGTACATCCAACAAAACCAAAGGAACCCGTAAAGGGAGGCCCATACCATGGCGTTGCCGGCGCCGGGGCGCTCGGCAAAACAGGCGCCCATGGCCAACAGGAAAAAAACCGCGATCAGGAGCGATGTCAGGAGCTCCGAAGGGGAAAAAACCCAGACGTTCTTCCGGAAGCTTTGGGAAAATGAAAAGGTCACCCGTTCTCCTTCAACCCACGAAAGTCTTTTGCGGCGGATTTTCGCCGGACCTTCCAGGAACTCCCGGCCCGGGCTCGCCGAAGGCAACGCGGCCCCGCGGCATTTGGAGGTTCAAGGATTCGGCGCGGCGACATTCTAGCACAGGCCTGGACGCGCCGCCCGTTTTCGGCGCTTCCTGCCAACTGCATTGACATTTGGACCGCCCCTTCGCAATATAGTCCTGTTGATTTGCCTCGCGGAGTTCCAAGGAACCCCGAAAAGGCTTGCCGCCGGGGACACCCGTTCGGCGGGCCCCCGGAAAAACCACAAGGTTGACTTGGTGTCCCCCGGCGGGTAGGCGATGATGCGCCGTCCATTCAAAAGGAGAAAACCATGGCTTTGTTGACCCAAGACCGTCCCATCCCCTCCAGTGTCGTCTCGGAGGACGCCGAATCACGCTTGTCCTTCCTGCAAAAGGTTTATTCCCTCTTTTTGCTGGGTTTGGCTGCGGCCAGCGCGGGGGCTTTCCTGACCCTCTCCAACCAGGCCTTTGCGGCCGCCGTTTTGTCCCATTACATCATCGGAATGGTCGTTTATTTCGGCGTCTTTTTCCTCTGCATGGCCGTGCGCAAAACGCCGGGGGTGAACATCCTTGCCCTCCTGGGTTTCACCTTCGTGAGCGGGGTCTTCATCACGCCGGCCCTGTTATTCGCCGCCATGCAGGCGGGCGGCTCCTTCGGGGTGGTTTATGAGGCCGCGGCTATTACGGGTTCCATTTTCATCGGACTGACGGCCTACACCTTCATCACCCGGAAAGACTTTTCCTTCCTCGGGGGCGCGGTCACCATCGGGCTCTTCGCCGTATTGGGGCTCGGCCTCCTCCTCATGGTTTTGTCCTTTTTCCACGTAGAAATCGCGGGCGCCAACCTGGCCCTGGCCTGGGTTTGCTCCGTGCTCTTTTCCCTTTTCATCCTTTACGATACGTCCCGCATCATGCGGACCCACCAAACCGACGAGTACGTGAGCGGGGCCCTGTCCCTTTACCTGGACTTCCTCAACCTTTTCCTGGCCATCCTGCGCATCCTGTCCAACAGCCGGCGCAGCTGAGGTTTTTCTCCCGAAATTAAAAAGCCCAAGGAAACCCTTGGGCTTTTTTTAAATCGATCCGCTTGGACGGCCCGGCAACCGGTTTTTTTCTAGTGCGATTGGCC
>JAICXI010000234.1 GCA_025980505.1 bacterium
CTTCAAGTGCAGGGCCAGCAGGGGCAGGGCCTCCAATGCCTTGGAAAAAAGGGGGTGCTGGGCGTGGGAGACCACATCCCCATGGGTGAGGTAAAAATAACCGTTGGTGATCTCCATGGGTTCGTCGTTGGTGAGGGAATCGGACCCGAAACGCGGAACCACCTGGAGGGCGAAAAGAAGGGCGAAAGGGAGGAACCAAAGGGCGGAGCGGGAGGGGTGTTTCATGACGATAGTTTAATCACGGGACGGGCATTGAATCAGCCTAAATTTGAATGAAACGGGGGTTCGGCGGGAGAAGTCAAGGGTGGATTGACAACTTGACCATAAGTGGTCATCATAAGGTCATGAAAAACCCGGGAAAGACAACCGTCCAAATCGCCGATTTCAAGGCCCACTTGAGCGAATACCTGCGCAATGTCCGTAACGGTCACCCCCTGACCCTCGTGGACCGCCACACCCCCGTGGCCCAGGTCGTGCCTTATTCCGGGAAACCCGGCCAATTGGTTGTCCGAAAAGCGACCTTGCGTCCCGACCAGGTCAAGCTTTTGGCGCCTTACTACAAGAAAATCGATGTGATGCGTTACCTTGCGGAAGAGCGGCAAAGCTGGCGATGAACGCCTATCTCGACACCTCCGTCCTCCTACGGATCATCCTGAAACAACCCAATCCCTATTCGCGGTGGGCCGAATTCACGAACCTCATTGGAAGCCATTTGGTGGAAGTGGAGGGGCTCCGGGCGCTTGACCGCATGAGGGTCGCCGAGGAAATCCCGGAAGAAAAGTTCCTGGCTTATCGCGCGGATTTGTACCAACTGGTGAACGGTATGGACCTGATCCAGCCGACCCCTCCCATTCTCAGGAGGGCATCCGAAGCTTTCCCCGTTGCCCTCGGTACTTTGGACGCCATCCACTTGTCGACGGCCATGGCTTGGCGGGATGAGCGGGACGAGGAATTATTGTTTGTGACCCACGACAAGGGATTGGCCAGGGCCGCCCTGTCGGTGGGGTTTAAAACGGAAGGCTTTTAAGGTACGCAGCCATTAACTGCGTTTACCGGGTTGCTTGATTCTAAAAATTTGAATATTGACGGGTTGTCATCCCGAAGAGCCCCTTGATGGGGCTTTACCCTCCTCGGGGAAGGCAGCCGGCTTGTGGCGAGTTTATCAAACCATAGGCTCGTTTTGCGGCGTGAGGATCACAGGTATTGCCGTTGCTTCAAGGATTTTAACCGGATTGCCGCGGCCCCAACTGCCTCGTCTCTTCGAGGCCCGCACGTTTGCTTTGGGGGGGGTCAACGAGCCGAGGGGCACCATTTGGCCAGGGTGCAGGCGCCGCAGAGGGGCTTGCGGGCGTCGCAAACCTTCCGTCCGTGCTGGATCAGGCGGTGCGAAAAGTACAGCCATTCCGGCCGGGGGACGATCTTCATCAGGTCCCGCTCGATCTTGACGGCGTCCTGGTGCCGGGTCCAGCCCAGCCGGTTGGAAAGCCGGGTCACGTGCGTGTCCACCGTGATGCCCTCCGAAATGCCGTAAATCTCCCCCAGGACCACGTTGGCGGTCTTGCGGCCCACGCCGGGGATTTTCACCATCGCGTCGATGGTCCGGGGCATCTTGCCGCCGTAAAGGGACAAAAGCGTCCGGGCCGCCCCCAATAAATTTTTGGCCTTATTGTGGTAGAACCCCGTGGATTGGATGATCCTTTCGACGTCCTTTTGCCCGGCGCGGGCCAGCCTTTCGGGAGTGGGGAAGGCCTTGAAGAGCCCGGGTGCCACCTTGTTCACCCTTTCGTCGGTGCATTGGGCCGAAAGGATGACCGCGCAAAGCAATTGGAAGGGCGTCCGGTAGCGGAGGAAGCAGCGGGTATCGGGATAAAGCCGTTGGAGTTCCCGGATGATTTTCGGGGTATGAAGATTGGACATGGATCGGCGCCTTTGGGCCGGGGAGACGGGCCTGGGGGGGCCCCGCCGGGGGCGCCCGAGGCTTTTCCCGGGGAAATTGTTCGCCCTTCGGCTTGGAAAATGGGAAGGGCGTGCTTATGATAACGGCCCGGCTGCCAGAATCAACCTGCAAGGAACCGCGGACCCCCATGCCCATCATCGAAGTCGAGAACCTTTCCAAGATTTACCGGACCCAGAAACGCCTGCCGGGCCTGGGAGGCGCGGTCATGGGCCTCTTCAGCCGAGAATTCACCGAGGTGCGCGCGGTGGACGGCGTCTCCTTCCAAATCGAGGAGGGGGAACTGGTGGGCTTCCTGGGCCCCAACGGGGCGGGGAAGACCACGACCTTGAAGATGCTTTCCGGCATCCTTTACCCCACCGCGGGAACGGCCCGCGTGATGGGCTTCATCCCCTCGGAACGCAAGAACGACTACCGCCGGCAGTTCGCCCTGGTCATGGGCCAGAAGAACCAGCTTTGGTGGGACCTGCCCGCGCAGGAGTCCCTTTTCCTCAACAAGGAAATTTACGGCGTCTCGGACGGGGATTACCGGCAGGTGCTGGACGAAATGACCGAACTCCTGCAGGTGAAGCGCCTGCTGGGCATCATGGTGCGGGAGCTTTCCCTGGGGGAACGCATGAAGTTCGAGCTGATCGCCTCGCTGCTCCACCGGCCCCGCGTGCTATTCCTCGACGAACCCACCATCGGGCTCGACGTGGTGGCCCAAAGGAACATCCGCGAATTCATCAAGGACTACAACCGCCGCACCAAGACCACCATCCTCTTGACCAGCCATTACATGAACGACATCCAGGCCCTTTGCGAAAGGGTGGTGGTCATCAACCACGGCCAAAAGGTCTTCGACGGCCGGTTGGACGACGTGGTGGAGAAGTTCTCGCAAACCAAGCTCATCACCATCACGTTCAAGAACGGCGGGGTGTCGCCCGAGCAACTGTCGGCTTTCGGCAAGGTGCTGGAAAACACCAAGGTCAAGGCGGTCCTGGAAGTGCCCCGGGAAGGGGTGAAGGGGGCCTCCAACGGAATCCTGAGCCGCTTCGATGTGGACGACATCAACATCGAGGAGGTGCCGATCGAGGAAGTGATCGAGAAGGTGTTCGCGGGTTCGGAAGAGGCGAAAGTTTGAAAAAACGGTCCGGCGGTGAAGCGGCGGCGTTAAAGGTCCTGAAATGAGCGGAAATCCTGCGGGTGCAATCCAAGCCAAATCCCCCTTCCACAAGTACTGGGTGATCCTTTCCACCCGCACCCAGGAGGACATGATTTACCGGGCCAACTATGTTTTCGGGGCCGTCTTCCGGTTCCTGCCCCTGGTGACCACCATCTTCCTTTGGTACGCCGTGTACCAGGCGCGCAAGGCCGGGGGGGCCCCTTCCTCCATCCGGGGCATGAGCTACGAGGACATGGTGGCTTATTACGCCTTCATGTACATCGCGCGCGGTTTTTCCAGCGTGCCCGGCACCATGAGCGACATCAGCAAGGACATCAAGGACGGGCTGCTGAACCGCTATCTCATCAAGCCCATGAGTTATTTCGGCTACCAAGTCATGTACCGCCTGGCCCACAAGCTGGTTTTCTGGTACATCGCCCTCTTCACCTTCCCGCCGATTTTCCTCCTGATGCGCCATTTCTTCACCCACCTGCCCACCCTTTGGGAGTGGCTGGCCTTTTTCGCGTCCTTGGTCATCGCCTTTTCCATCGGCATCCTGTTTTGCTTCATGATCGGCACCCTGGCCTTCTGGTTCCTTGAGATCTCCACCTTCCTTTTCGTGGTCATGATGCTGGAGTTCTTCATGTCCGGGCACCTGATCCCCTTGAACATCCTGCCGGCCTCGCTGCAGCCCGTCCTGTCGCTGTCACCCTTCGGATACGAGGGCTATTGGCCCTGCGTGATCCTCATGGGGAAGGTGCCGCAAGACCAGTTGCTGCGGGTGCTGGGGATCGGGCTCCTGTGGGTGGGCGTCTTTTTCGGCGCCAGCCAATGGATGTGGCGGATGGGGCTGAAACGCTATTCGGCCGTCGGCGGATGACGAGGCTGATCCTGCCGTCGATCGACGGCGTAACGGAAGAAATATGCTAAAAAATTTGATCCGATACGGCCGTCTGACCGGCCTGATGATGAAGAACTGCCTGGTGCGGGAAATGCAGTTCAAGGTCAACTTCGTGGTGCGCCTGGTCACGGAATTCATGTGGCTGGTCATGCAGTTCATCTATATCGA
>JAICXI010000341.1 GCA_025980505.1 bacterium
CCGGTGGATCGAAAAACAAGTCCTGGAAAAGCATCCTTCGGCGCCGGCGGGGAAGTAGTCTTTGTCCTTCCGCGTTCCTACCTGGCTGAAACCCTCCAAGAAGAAGATCCTTTATTGCGCCTGCCTGCTGCCGCTCCTGGTTTTGGCGGAGGCCGCCTATTACGCGGCGGTTTACGGGGGTTCGTCGATCCTCCCGCCGCAGGCCGACCTGGTGCTGGTCTACAGCGGGGACAACAGCCGGACGGTCTTTGTGCCGCAGTGGGCCCTAAGGGAAAGGGATTCCCATTTCCTTTTTTCCGGCTGGGATTATTCTTTCAACAGCCTGCGGAAAAACCTGAAGCTGGACCCGGCCCGCATGAAGGTGGAAGGACGGGCCCGAACCACGGACCAGAACGCCCGTTATTGCGCGCCGATCATCCGGGAGGACGGGGCCCGCTCGGTGGTTCTGGCGCTGCCCTGGTACCACCTCCCCCGGGCCCTTTTCCTGACCCGCTATTATCTTTGGGGGAAAGGGATCACCGTCACACCCTACGCCACCACCCCCCTTCCTTCCGGTTGGTTCCTGAAACCCCGTTTCTGGGAGGAAATGGTCAAGTTCTGGGGAAGCCTGGGGCGCATCGTATTTTCCTGGGTGGGCGTCGAGAATTGGCCCAGGCCTACGGGTGAACCGTAAAGGGTGAATAAACCCATGAACAAAATTTTCCGAAGGGCCGCTTGGGGCCTGGCGGCTTTCCTTCTGATCCCCGCCTTGGCCGCCGGGGAAGGGGACTTTTCCTTACTGCCGGTTCAACCTTTGTTTTCGCCACTGGTGGCCAATCCCCGTGAGCCCTCCATCGGCCTGGTGGCCTATGGCAATGAAAAGGGCTTCGCGGGCTCCTTGGGTGGCACCCTGGAGTTTCTTCGCTGGCGATCCTCGCCGGGCATGGAGTGGGGGCTTGGAATCTTCGGCGGGATCTGGACCCTGGGCGGGGAAGCGGACTTCTCGACCCTCCTCACGGACGATTGGTTTTCGGGCGCCTACCTGAGCGGCAAAACCGGTCCCTTTTCCTTCCGGTTCGAGTTCCAGGACCAGAAGTCCAACCTGGGGGACGCCTTTTACTCCTCCGGCGAACCTGTTTACTTCACCCGGGACAACCAGAACCTCACCCTCTCCCTGGACGCCCTGCGGGGCTTGAGGCTTTACGCGGGGGGCGGGGCGAGGACTTGGTGGGACGACTTCGACCCCACCGAGAGCCAAGTCTTCCTTTTCGCGGGGGTGGAGGTCCGCGCCGGCCCTTTCTCCCTGATGGGTTCGCCCTGCCGGGGTTACGGGGCCTACCACTTCAAGTATCAGGACCAGGCGGGGGGAACTTTCAACCACGCGGCCCAGCTGGGCCTTCAATGGGACGCCCTGCCCGGGGGGGCGGGACTGCGCCTGGCGGTTCTTTACTACAACGGCAAGTCCGAGTTCGGGGAGTTCTACCGGCAGGACGACCGGCATTGGGGCCTGGGGCTTTTTTTCGATCCCTGACCGGGGATTAAGGAGGCTGGCATGCGGAGGTCCTTCACCTTCTTTTTCCTGGTGCTGGCCTTGGGTTTCGGGTGCAATCCGCCCGCGCGGGCCCAGGAAAGCCTTGCCCCGGTTTCGGCCTTGGCCCCGGTCTTCACGCCCCTTTGGGCGGACCCCCGGGAGCCGCAAAACAGCCTTGTCTTTTCGGGGCAACTCAACCAGTACGACCTGTCCTTGGGCGGGAGCCTGGACCTGGTCCGTTGGGAGGGGGGGGACGGAGAGCACTGGGCTTGCGGCCTGCTGGGGTCAGGCTATCTTTCCATCCTTCGTTATTCCTGGGCCAGTTATCGGCTGGAGGCCATGGACCTTTGGATGGGGGCCATCGTGAGCGAATCCTCCGGAGCCTTCTCGCACCGGCTGGAAGCCCTTCACGGGACTTCCCACTTGGGGGACTGGGACTTTACTTCCGGCACGGCGCCCGTGGCCTGGTCGCGGGACGGCCTTCAATACACCGGCTCCATCCGGGCTTGCGAAGCCCTGCGGCTTTACGGCGGGATGGGCTGGTGGTGGCGGGCGACCCCTTCGGCGGCGCCGGTGTTCCTCCACTTGGGAGCGGACCTGGCCAGCGGCTACTCCGCCGTGGCCGGCGGCCGGGTGAGGGCCTTCCTCGCCTGCGACTTGAAGCTGGGGGACGGCGCGGCGGGGGAACTGGAACAAAACGAGCAGTTGGGGATCCAATTCAAGGGGCGGGACGGGGACTCGGCGGGACTGCGCCTGGCGGTCCTCTACCACGGCGGCCGGAGCGACTACGGCCAGTTCGATTCCCGCGACGACAGCCATTGGGGTTTGGGGCTGTTCTTCGACCCTTGAGACGGGGGATTGGGCGCTGGATGCGGGGGTCCGATGCGACGGCTTCCGGACTCCGGTTGATACCGCGCTTCAGACTATCGGATGGGGAGCCGGGATCGTTTGGGCTTTCGGTTCGTGTGGGTAAAAAGCACACAGCCTTCCGATGTTAAACCTCCCGGGTTCCCGACCATCCCAGGAGATTGACATAACCGTTCGTCCCGACGAACACTCGGATCTCTTGATTCCTTCCTTCGCCGTGAAGGGACCGGATAATATTCCCTTCCAATCCTGCATCCTCGATGTTTGGAAGCTCACTTGTTGTCATTTTAAACTCCTTGTGTTTGAAAGGGATTTTTTACGGAAATGAACAGGGAGTATCCCGCTTCCCAATAAATTGATTATCGATAGGTGTGACTAAAAGTTGCCCCTGGCCATCCGACAAATGAACCTTGAAAGTCGGGGACTCATGAACGTGGCAACTCATGGATCAAACAGGGGAGTTCAAGGCCAAGCTTCCGCTTTTTTCCCGACGCACACCCGATTCCAATTCAACAAATGGAAGCCCCAGGTGCCGAATTTCCACCGGGAAATCGCATTGAACCCATCCCTGGATCCAAAACCGCGTGGAAGGGCAGGTCGAGAAGCTTGTCCCTGAAAATATCGTCCCTCTTCCCGTGACGGCGCCGAAAACCCCTATAACCCGAAGCCGTAGCTGACCCCGAAATGGATGTTGACGGTCTGCAGCGGGACCGC
>JAICXI010000348.1 GCA_025980505.1 bacterium
CCCGGGGCGGCGCCCTCCCCGTTTTCCGGCTTGCCGTTGGTTTTCGGCTTGGGCTTGTAGGGCCGCTTGCGGGGGAAGAAAAGCTTCTGGCTGCCCTCGTCGTAGGCGAAGAGGTTCCCGGACTGGGCCCACTGGGTGAAGATCTCGAAGGTCCTTTCGAAGTTCTCCGCGGGCAGGTTGAAGATGATGATTTCCTGGACGAGCTCGGCGTCCAGTTTCTTCCGGGGATGCTTCAGCATCATCTCGTACACTTGCTTGAACAGGCGGAGCTTCAACAGTTGTTCCCGCCAGATGACCTGCCGTTGGGACGAGGTGGCCTTCACGAAACGCTGGCCGTCGGGGGTCAGCACCACCATGCGCTTGGGGGTCTCCACGAAGTCCAGCAGTTCGGCGGCCTTGACCACCTTGATGACGGACCCGAATTCCTTGTCGGTTTCGGCCGCGATGCGGAACACGTCCTCTTTCCCCTCGCGGGCATCCAGGTATTCCAGCACGCCCACGATCTCGCCCGACATGCAATCGGGCAGGGGCTCGGCGGGCGGAAGCTCGTTGGGGGAAAGCACGGGCTCGGGCACGTCGGGGATTTCATGGCCGGTGATGATTTCATGCAATTGATCCACCAGCTTCATGAGCTCGGGCGACCGGTAATCACGGGGGCGGGGAAGCTTGTTCTCGACCACCTTGACGATATGGCCGGGGTTGGCGCCCAAGACCACGATGCGGTCGGCCATATAGGCCACCTCGGGGATGTCGTGGCTGACCAATAGGATGGAAGAGGGGTTCTTGTCCTGGGCCGCCCAGATGTCGATAACTTCCGCGCGAAGGGACTCGGCGGTGAGGGCGTCCACGTGGCTGAAAGGTTCGTCCATGAAGAGGATCTCGGGGTCCACCGAAAGGGCCCGGGCCATGCCCACCCGCTGTTTCATGCCGCCCGAGAGCTCGCGGGGATAGGTTTCCTCGAAGCCGGCCAGGCCCACCATTTGGATGGCCTTCTGGGTGCGCTCCTCGATCTCGGAGGCCGGGAATCCCCGGGACTGCAGGGCGGTCTGGATGTTTTCCGCCACCGTCATCCAGGGGAAAAGCGCGAAGCTTTGGAAGACGATGGAAACCCCGGTGTTCAGGCCGCGAAGGGGTTGGTCGCGGTAAAAAACCTCGCCCTTGGTGGGGGCGATGAGGCCGGCAAAAATCCGCAGCAGGGTGGATTTGCCGCAGCCCGAAGGCCCCAGCAGGGCCACCACTTCCCTCTTGTTGATGCAGAGGTTGATGTTCCCCAGGACCTTGAGTTCCTTGCCGTTGGGAAGGTTGAATTCCTGGGTGACGTTCCGGGCCTCGCAAAGCTTCAGGCTTTCCTGGACCATGCTGGAATCTACCGACATGTTTAAACCCCCACCCAAAGATTTTAACCACCAAGGGCGCCAAGTTCACCAAGAAAGACAAGCCAAAGACCGCGGGGAAAAAGATTTTGGGAACGATGCGCTTGGCGTCAGTTCGCGGTTGATTTGACGTCGATCCCCCTCTCCCGCAAGGGGCGAGGGTTGTTGGAAACTGACGCCAAGTGCATCGTTCCGAAGATTTTTGTTGGACGACCCTTTTCGATCTTTACTTGGCGCCCCTGGTGGTTCAATGGATCCTTTCCTATTTACTCAAGGAATACTTCTCTTCCGCCAGGCGGTACAGCCTCTTCCAAACCAGGCGGTTGAAGCCCACCACCATGAGCGACATCACCACCACGCTGGCCGCCAGCATGGGGAAATCGGCCCTGGACGCCGCCTCGCTGATCTGGGACCCCAAGCCGAAGGCCGTCAGGGTCCGGCCCTTGTCGGTCACGTATTCGGCCACGATGCTGGCGTTCCAGGTGCCGCCCGCGGACGTCACCATGCCGGTGACCAGGTAAGGGAAGATGCCGGGGAGGTAAACCTTGCGGAAAAGGGCCCACCCTTTCACGCGGTACATGCGGGCGGCCTCCAAGAGGTCGGAAGGGATGGCCATGGCCCCCGCCACCACGTTGAAGAGGATATACCACTGGGCGCCCAGCAGCATGAGGGCGATGCTTCCCCAATTGAGGGAGATGCCGAGGAACTTCATGGCGAGGATGAGGTAGGAAAAAAGCATGGGGGCGGGGAAGGAGGCCGCCACCTGGACGAAGGGCTGGGCCATGCGGGAAAGGCGGGGTGAAAGCCCGATCTTAAGCCCCACGGGCACGGTCCAGAGGCAGGACAGGCCCACGGCCAGCAGGACGCGCAGGAGGGTGGCGCCGGCTTCCCTCAGGATCAGCCCCCACTGGGAAAGGCCGACCTGAAGGAAAAGCTCGAGGATCTTCCATGCCCCGAAGGACATGGCCCCGATCAACAGGGTAAAGGCCAGCAAGGAGAGGCTCTTCAGGCCCCGGGAGGAGGGAGCCGGGCCGGGTGAAACGGGGAAGGGGGCGGGGACGAAGGCGGACAGCGCGGCGGCCGGGGCCTGTGCGGCCTTGGGTTTGAGGATGTCCTGGAAAAGCTGGATGAACTGGGAGCGCCTCAGGAAATCCAGGAACCAGGACCGCATGCCTTCCTCGGCCCCGCCTTCCTCCACGCGGAATTTCTGGCCCCAAACCACCAGCGGCCGCCAAAGGAACTGGTCCAGGAAGGTGATCATGAGGATCATGGCCACGATGCCGTAGAACTTCGCCGCGTTGTCCCCCTTGTCGTTGGCGACGCTCATGTAGGAACCCAAGCCGGGGAGCCGGAAATCCTTGTCCCCCAACTGGAAGGCCTCGCTGACGGTGAGGAAAAACCACCCGCCCGCCATGCTCATCATGCTGTTCCAGATCAGGCCGATGGCCGAGAAGGGGATTTCCAGCTTCACGGCTTTCTGCCACCCGTTGAAGCGGTACACGGCGGCCGCTTCCTGCAGGTCTTGGGGGACGGACCGCAGCGACTGGTAAAAACTGCAGGTCATGTTCCAGACCTGGCCGGTGAAGATCATGATGACGGCCGCCAGTTCCAAGCCGATGTTGCTGCCGGGGAAAAGGGCCGCCAGGGCCAGG
>JAICXI010000435.1 GCA_025980505.1 bacterium
GAGGATTCTTTTGAAAAATGGTTCCATCGCGTTCTTCGTCACCCCAAGGACAAACTCATTCGGCGCCCGGGTGCCCACTTCTCCAACCTTCCGGCTCGGCTTGCGGGGGAAAACCCCTCGGCTGCCGTTCATCGAGGGCCGTTAAAAAAGATAGGCGAGAGTGGCGTTAGGGTAGGGCGCAATGCCCAAGTTAAGGGTGAGATAGTGCCTCTTGTTGTAATTGGCGGCCGTGTTGTAGGCGTCCTGGATTCCAAACCCATAGGCGGCCAAAGTGGCCAGGCCGAAAAGATTACCGGCCGTTTCATTCTTGGCCACCAGATCGCCCGAACTGTCGTGGACCAGTTGAAGGTTGTCAAGCGTCTGCCAAAGCCCGATCCCGAACAAGGCCGCGAAAACGAGCCCCTTGGCCGGATCGCCGGCGTAAACCTGTCCCGCGCCCGGCACGAAGACGGAAAAAAGGGCCGCTTCCGTCGGATTGAGCGCCCTTAAGCCCGGTTGGGGCGTGGGAGTCGGCGAAGGAATTTGGACCGCGGGAGCCACCACGGCCGTGGGAGTGGCCGTAAGGTATTGGAGGGGTTCCGATTGTTCCTGCACGACAGGAGGTTCGGGAGGGGTCGCCGTGGCGCTTGGAACGGACCAAAAAGTAGGGGCTGCAAAAGCCCCGGGGGGCAAGACCAGCGCCGCCAAAACCGCGATGGATTTCAATTTCATGACACTAAGGTATCTCGGGGGACAGGCGCTGTCAAGAAAACAGGCCTGCAAGTAATGTCTCAGTCCGGAATTCCGAAAACCGGCGACGCCCCTCGCCCTACTTCTCCCCCAAGGGGCGAGGGTTTTAGCTGTTTATTTCCCCCTCTCCCTTGAGGGGAGAGGGCCGGGTGAGGGTGAATTGGACTTCTCATCAAACTGAGACACCACCTGAATTTCAACGGCGCCTTAAAACCGGACGAACCGAAGGTCCTGGATATCGGGTATACCCCGTAATTCGCCCATCACCTTTTCGGAAACCTCATTGTCCACGTTCACCATGGCAATGGCCTTGCCCCCGACTTCCTGGCGGCCGACATAAAGGCCCGCGATGTTGACGTTGTTGGACCCCAGGATGCTCCCCAGGCTTCCCACGATTCCCGGACGGTCCTGGTGGGCCATCCAAATCATATTGCCTTCGGGGGTAAAATCGGTGGTGTTGCCGTCCAAGTTGACGATCCTGAACTCCTTTTTACCGAAAACCGTGC
Source organism: bacterium (assembly GCA_025980505.1). Taxonomy (GTDB): domain Bacteria; phylum Oederibacteriota; class Muellerivitia; order Muellerivitales; family Muellerivitaceae; genus JAICXI01. The sequence goes on from JAICXI010000435.1 coordinate 1,236, forward strand.
CCGAAATGGAGTGGGTGCCTTTCTCGTTTTGGACCTTCACGGTGATGAGGGAGGAGAAATCCCGCACACTGTTGCTGACCGTTTCGGATATTTCATAACCCCGCTCTTTGGCGATGAAAAGCGCGTTCACGTAATTCACCGATTCGCTCATTCCCTTCTGCAGGATGCCCTTGACCAGGCTCAGGGTCAGCGGTTTGATGTCGTATTTCGCAACTTCACCGTTGTATTCGACTTGGATTTTCTTGATGTAGGACTCGGCCAGCTGGGAGTGGAAGGACCCGATTTTCTCCACCAGGGTCAGGTAAGGCTTGAGTTCTTCCAGGATCTTCGGATCCAGCGACGGCATGTTGACGGCGTTGCGGACGCGGCCGCCCTTCAGGGCCTCCACCATTTGTTCGGCCACTACCACCGCCACATTGACCTGCGCTTCCTGGGTGGCCGCGCCCAAATGGGGCACGCACACCACGTTGTCCAGCGTCAGGAGCGGGTTGTCGAAAGGCGGCTCCTTCTCGAATACGTCCAGGGCCGCGCCGGCCACCTTGCCGCTTTTCAACCCTTCAAAAAGGGCGGCTTCATCAATGATTCCCCCCCGCGCGCAATTGACCAGCCGCACCCCGTTTTTCATGGCGGCGATTTGCGCGGCACCGATCAAGCCCTTGGTTTCCTTCGTGAGGGGCGTGTGGACCGTGATGAAATCCGCCCGTTGGATGATTTCGTCCAGGGTGACGATTTCGAACTCGTGCCCTTTGGTCTTCGCCGGGTCCACGTAAGGATCAAAGGCGATGACCCTCATGCCCAATCCGATCGCCTTGCGGGCGACATTGGTGCCGATGCGCCCCAAGCCGACGACTCCCAGCACCTTTTCATTCAATTCGCAGCCGATGAATTTGCTGCGCTCCCATTTCTTCTCCCGGAGGGATTGTTGGGCCTGGGGGATTTTGCGGGCCATGGCCATGAGCATGGCGATGGTATGTTCAGCCGTTGAAATGGTGTTGCCGTCCGGGGTGTTCATCACGATGATGCC
>JAICXI010000274.1 GCA_025980505.1 bacterium
GGTCATCCCCGGCATGTTGAAGGTCCGGGAGATCGCGGACCGGCTGGAAAGCCTGGTGGACGACGAAGCCTGGCCCTTGCCCAAGTACCGGGAAATGTTGTTCCAGTACTAAGCCGCAACCTTTAAACCGAATCTTGAAAGGCCGTCCCCCTCAAAGGGGACGGCCTTTTTTATGGCCATACCCGGCTGAGTGCATTTCTTCCAGTAAGACTGGATAGCCTGGCTGGAAAATGGGGTTTTAAGATATGCAACCCGACAAGCGCTTTAAGCCGGCAAGAAAAGTTTCACGCCACGCCTCTCCCCCCCCGCGAAAAAGCCAAAAGGATGAAGATAAAAATCATGCAGAAGTGTAAAATACTAACCGTGTCGATTGGTTGATTTCCTTGCCGGGAAATTAATTCCAGCTTGGTCCCCCCATTAACCCGTTTCTTTTCCTTTTCCACTGGCCTGCCCGTCGGAAGTTTCCCCCAAAAGAGGGTTTTGCCGGAGGTGCCCATGGCCAATGAAAAAGAAACAGCCCTTAGCTGTCCGCCCGTCTCCAAAACAGGCCGGCTCTATTGGACCCAGGCGGTTTTTTTCTTCTGGGGAAACCTGATCCTTTTCAGCCTGGTCCTGAAATTTTCCCTTTACCGAAACCAAGGGCTCAACCTTTGGGATTTGTTTTGGATCGACCTGTCGCTGGCGGCGGGCATCTGGCTTTTAACGGCCCTGCTGATCGCGAAGTGGAAAAAAGGTGAAAAAACCACCGCATTCCTGGCAGCCATGGTCAATTCCTCGCCGGACGCATTTATCGGCTTCAGCCGGGAAGGCACCATCACCAGTTGGAACAAGGCGGCCGAAAACCTGTTCGGATTCACCGGCGAGGAAATGATCGGCCAAACCTTCCTGAAATACCTTGGGGCGATCGTGCCCGAAAGGCTCCGAAAGGAATCGCGTGAAAGGTTCGACCATTTATGGGAAAGGGGCGGAAGGGACGCCGTCCGGGTTGAAACCATCCGGTGCCATAAGGACGGCCGGGAACTGCCCGTTTCCATGACGGTTACCTTGATTGTCGACGTGGACGGCGCCGTCATCGGCCAAGGGGGCATTCTCCGGGACGTCACGGAACAAAAAAAAGCCGAGAAAGCCTACCGGCACCAGGAGGCCCAGTTGCGGGTGTCGCAGAAGATGGACGCCATCGGGCGCCTGGCCGGCGGGGTGGCCCATGATTTCAACAACCTGCTGGTGGTGATGCGGTGTAACAGCGAGTTCCTGCTCGATAAGATCACCAAGAAGGACACCGGCTGGAACGAGTTGACGGAAATCCAGGAGGCGGCCCAGCGCGGGTCGGAACTCACCCGCCAGCTCCTGGCGTTCAGCAACAAGCAGGTTTCCAACCCCGTGGCCCTGAACCTCAACGACATCGCCATCCGGATGAACAACATGCTGCACCGCCTCATCTACGACCATATCGAGATGTACCTGTTCCAGGAAAAGGACATCAAGAGCATCCAGGCCGACCCGACCCAGATCGAACAAGTCATCTTGAACCTGGTCATCAACGCGCGCGACGCCATGCCCAACGGCGGACATCTGCTGCTGGAAACGCAGAACGTGAAAGTGGGCCCGGGGGAGAGCAAGGGTAAAGTCCCCGAAGGGAATTACGTCCGGCTTTCGGTCAAGGATACGGGCACCGGGATGAGCGAGGAGGTTCAAAAGCATATCTTCGAACCCTTTTTCACGACCAAGGGGGAAAGGGGGACGGGCCTGGGATTGGCCACGGTTTACCGGATCGTGCGGGAAATGGGCGGGCACATCATCGTCCAAAGCGAGCTTGGGGTCGGGACCGAATTCGCGATTTACTTCGCGGCCTCCACGGCCACCGCGGCCCCGGCCAAAGCCCCCTTGTGCCTTTCCCTGGACACCCACGGGACGGAAATGGTCCTGGTGGTGGAAGACGACGAACCGGTTCGGAAAATACTCGCCAAGACGTTGCGGGGAAAAGGCTACCGGGTCCTGGAGGCTTCCAACGGAACCGAAGCCCTGCAGGTTGCCGGTGCCCATGCCAAGCCCATCGACCTTTTGATCACCGACGTCATGATGCCGGGCATGAATGGAAGGGACTTGGCCGAAAAAATCGTCAGGGAGCGGCCCCATCTCAAGGTCCTGTTCATCTCCGGCTACCCCCATGACGTCCTCAGCGGAAACGGAGGCCTGCCCACCGGCTTTCTCCTGCTTCAAAAGCCTTTCCCCGCGGCCCTCCTGGCTCAAAAGATCAGGGAAATCCTCGATGCCGAAACGGTGAATCCAGGCAAAGCCGGGTAGGCATCCGACCGCCGTCCCAGCACCGGGAAATGCGGCTCCACTGCCCTGCCTGGCCGCTTCCCTTGGCGGGGTCGGCCTTTTGTTTGAAGCCCCGCCTAGCCTGGGATGCCCATCGCCTCGGCCACCCGGGAGAAGGGCGGGTTGATGAGGATTTGACCGCCCACGTCGACGGTGGGGATCACCCGCTTGCCGTTGGTATAAGTCATCATGGTCTTATAGTCCCGCTCGTTTTGTTCGATATCCCTTTCCTCATAGGAAATGCCGTGGTCCTTCAGTTGGGACTTCAGCCTGCGGCAATCCCCGCACCAGGAAGTGGTATAGACGATGATTTTGGGTTCCATGGCTCGAAGTTCCCCCGGTAAAAAGGTTTACCCGTTCAAATTGTGGGTTTTAAAAACGGCCGGTGACATTCGGGAAAACCCGGGTGTATCGTCGGATAAAGGGACGGCGGTTTCAAGGCCGAAAAAAGGGCGGGGCGTCTTGCCTTTGCCCCGCGGCCTTGGCTATAAAAGGACGGCTTCATTAATCGCAGGGGGAGGAATCTATGACGAAGTGGCTGGTTGCGTTCGTGCTGTTCGCTTTTTCGACGGGTTCGGTGGAGGCCAAAGTGGTGACGAAGACGGTTGATTACAAGGACGGCGGCAAGGTCCTGGAAGGCTACCTGGCCTATGATGATTCCATCCAGGGGAAGCGTCCCGGCATCTTGGTGGTGCATGAATGGAACGGACTGGGGCATTTCATCCAGTCCAAATGCGAAGAACTGGCCAAGCTGGGCTACGTGGCTTTCGGCGCGGACATTTACGGCAAGGGAGTGAGGCCCGAAAAGGTGGAGGATTGCATGGCCACCTCGGGCATCTATTACAAGGACCGGAAACTCTTCCGCGAACGCGTGAACGCCGGGCTCGACCAATTGAAGCAAAACGAAATGGCGGATCCGGGCCGATTGGGGGCCATCGGCTATTGTTTCGGGGGGGCCGCGGTGCTGGAACTGGCCCGCAGCGGCGCCCCGGTCAAGGGCGTGGTGACCTTTCACGGCGCATTGGACAATCCCACTCCCGCGGACGATAAGAACATCAAGGCCAAGTTGCTCATCAACCAGGGCGGGGCCGATCCCTTCACGCTTAAATCCGTGCCGGGTTTCAAGAAGGAAATGAAAGCCGCGGGCGTGGATTTCAAGGTCATCACTTACCCCGGCGCGGAACACAGTTTCACCAACCCGGACGCCAAGGGCCAGCTCAAGGGAGCGCTTTACAACAAAAGCGCGGCCGAGAAGTCCTGGAAGGCCATGCGGGAGTTCTTCAAGAAGGTTTTCAAGTCGCAAACCTTATCTTAAGACCATGACAAAACACCGTTGACCACAGGGACACGGATTTAAATTTAGGTTTGTTTTTCTGGGATGGTTCAGCCTAAAGAAAAGGCACTTCCA
>JAICXI010000156.1 GCA_025980505.1 bacterium
CGAAGAAGGCCCTGCATAGGGTTAGGCGAGTATTTCCAAAAACTCTTCCAGCGAATCCACCAGCCAGTCCGGGTCGGCGGCGTTCAGGTATTCCTTGGCCACGAAACCGTGCGAAACGACACCCACCCGCATGCCGGCCGCGCGGGCGGCCTGTACGTCCACGGGCGAATCGCCGATCATCACGGCCTCCGAGGGGGAGGCCCCGAGCCTTTGAAGCGCGGTCAGGAGCGGTTCGGGATGGGGCTTTTTGTTGGGCGTGGCGTCGGCGCCCAGGGCCACCCCGAAATAAGGGCTCAAGCCCAGCCGGTCCAAGGTGATCAAGGTGAACTCGTGGGGCTTGTTGGAAACAAGCCCCATCCGGACGCCCCGCTTTTTCAGGAAGTCCAAAAGTTCGCGCGCCCCCGGGAAAAGCAGGGTCTGGTCCACGCAGTGGTCCCGGTAATAGCCCTTCAGGACCTTCAACCCTTCCGAGAGCCTTTCCGGGTCGTCCGTGCCGAGGGTTTTCCGGTTCAAATGTTCGATGCCCCAGCCGATATAGCCGGTCACGGTTTCCAGGGGAAGGGCGGGCATGCCGAAATGAACGCGCGCGGCGTTGGCTGCCGCCGCGATGTCCTTCTTGGAATCAATGAGGGTGCCGTCCAGGTCGAACAAGACGGCCTTCAAGGGGATGTCGACGCCTTTACATTTCATGGGTTTCCTAAGGATGGACCAGGGAGTGCCCGGAGTAAGCCGTCCGATTTTCCGTAAGGGCAATGATGGCCCTGGGAACTCCCTGCGCCGCCCAATGGTACTTGTTTGACAGCCATTTTTAAAGAATTTAGAATGCTTTAACTCCATCCTCAAGGACACCCCCATGAAACAGCCGTCCCTTCCATTGCCCCTCGGTTTCCTCGCCTCCGGCGTGCATGCCGGGTTGAAGGGCAAGGACAAACCCGACATGGCGCTTTTTTGCTCCCGCTTGCCGGCCCTGACCGTGGGGATGGTAACCACCAACAAGGTCAAGGCCGCGCCGGCCAAGCATACGGAAAAGGCCTTGAAGGCCGGCTTCAAAATCCAGGCGGTGGTGGTGAACACCAAGAACGCCAACGCCTTGACGGGCCGCCAGGGGGAGCGGGACGTGCAAGCCACGGTCCGGGAAGCCGCGAGGCTTTTATCCCTCCCCCCCCAAGCCGTGCTGGTCCATTCCACGGGCGTGATCGGCGTGCCCTTGCCCATGCCCAAGATCCTCTTGGGGGTCCGGCAGTGCGTGCTCCGGCTTTCCCGGGCGGGCGGCCTGGACGCGGCCAACGCCATCCTCACCACGGATACCTTCCCTAAATACGGCTTCCGCACCCTCAAGCTCGGGGGGAAGAAGGCCTGCCTGACGGGCTTCGCCAAGGGTTCGGGCATGATCCACCCCAACATGGCCACGATGCTGGTTTACCTCTTGACTGATGCGGGCGTGAACCGGGGGCTCTTGAACCGGGCCCTGCGGGAGGCGGTGGGGGAAAGCTTCCACCGCATCACGGTGGATGGCGACGTTTCCACCAACGATTCAGTGATTCTTATGGCCAACGGTGCCTGCGGCAACAAACCCATCGCTTCCAGGGGCGCGGATTACCGGGCCTTCGCCGGCGCCTTGAAGGAACTCTGCCTGGACCTGGCCAAGGCCGTCGTCCGGGACGGGGAAGGGGCCACCAAGTTCGTTTCCATCACCCTGCAAGGCGCTTCGGACGAAGCGGACGCCTACCGGGCGGCCATGGCCGTGGCCAAATCGCCCCTGGTCAAGACCGCGCTTTTCGGGGCCGACCCCAACTGGGGAAGGGTGTTGGCCGCGGTGGGCTACTCGGGAGCCGCGGTGGATGAGTTCAAGGCCAAGGTGGTGATCGGCGGGTACCGGCTCTACGACGGGGGCCGGGAGGTCGCCTGGTCCCGGGACCGGTTGAAAAAAATACTTTCCCAAAGGGATATTTCCATCGTCGTGGACCTGGGGTTGGGCAAGGCCCGGACCACGGTTTACACCTGCGACCTGTCGGACGGGTACATCGATATCAACGGAAGATACACGACCTGATTCAGGACCGCCCGCAAAGGCCGCGGCGAAATAGCGGCGGTAAAATTAAAACGGAACCATGCACTTGACGAACCAAACCCAGTTAAAGCCGGGTTTCGAATGTTCTCATCTTCTCCCTTGAGGGGAGAAGGCCGGGATGAGGGTGGTTTAGGTTGGCAAAGGCACCCTCACCCTACCCTCTCCCCTTAAGGGAGAGGGTTTGTTACGTCAAGCCATAGTTCCCAATTAAAATAATGAGGTTTCCTTGAAAAACGAGAAAAATGGAAAATCCATGGGCGAAATGGGCGAGTTCGGGTTCATCGGGAAGATACGGCAGGCCTTGAAGGCCCGGAGCCCGGTGGTGCTGGGCGTGGGGGACGACGCGGCCATCCTCAAACCCACGCCGGCCCACGAGATGGTGCTGACCACGGATATGCTGGTGGAGGGGAGGCACTTCGACTTCAAGACCATCACGCCCTGGCAACTGGGCGCCAAGACCATGGCGGTCAACGTGAGCGATTGCGCGGCCATGGGTGCCAAACCCCTGGCGGCCCTGGTTTCGCTCGGCGTGCCCAAGGACTTTCCGGTGGCGGACCTGGAGGCTTTTTACGACGGCCTGCGCCAATGGGGGGAAGCCTACGGCGCCCAAATCGCGGGCGGGGACACGGTGGGCAGCGACAAGTTCGTGGTGAACGTGGCCCTGGTGGGCGAGGTGGAGGCGGGCCGGGCCTTGAAACGCGGCGGGGCACTGGCCGGCGACGCGCTCTTTGTGACGGGCACGCTGGGCGATTCGGCGGCGGGACTGGACGCCCTCCAGCGCTCCTCGGGGAAGGGTGAGGAAGCGGCCGGGCTCCTGGTCAAGCGGCACCTGACCCCCACCCCGCGATTTACCGTGGGACGGGCCCTGGTGACGGGAAAACTTTCGGGTTGCGCCATCGACATTTCCGACGGGCTTTCCAGCGAAATCCACCATTTGTGCGAGGAGTCGGGCGTGGGCGCGGAAATCCACGAGGAAGCCATCCCCTATTCCCCGGCCCTGATCCACTATTGCGACGCGAACCATTTGGATCCCCTGAAATTCGCCCTGGAAGGGGGGGAAGATTATGAGCTTTTATTCACCATTCCCCTCTCGAAAATAGCCGGCGCCGTCCAGAAATTACCCAAGGAAACAGGGGTCGCCGTCAAATCCATCGGGCGGATACTGCCCAAGGCCAAGGGGATCAGCTTGATTACGCTCAAGGGGGAGCGGGTACCCCTGAAGGCGCGGGGTTACGACCACTTTTCCGGAAATCAGTAAGAAAATATTTCAACCACCAGGCTCACCCAGAGGCCCCCGGCAAGGTTGAGGGCCGTTTTTGATCCAGGAGCACCTCTCGAAATTGTTTTTTTGGATTTATCGGCATCCCTCAATGAGCCTTTTGCGGCGCCTTGGTGGTGAAGGGTTAGGGATTCCCCCGATTGGAATTCTTTCCGACGTCCTTGGGGCCTCGTCCCCCCGAAAAGAGGGGGGATCAAAGGATCCCCTTCCGGGGAGTGGTTCGAACAGAGGTTGGGGCAGGTGAGGGCTTTTCATGAAGATGGCTTTCATTATTTTTAACGACATGACGGCCCTGGATTTTCTGGGCGCTTTCGACCCCTTGTCCCGGCTGAAGACCATGGGCTTTCTGAAAAACGTGAGTTGGGAAATTTGCGCCCCCACCCAACAAGTGACCGACGGTGCGGGCCTGCTGATCACCCCCTCCCAAGTGGGCACGCCGCTGGATCGCTACGACCTGGTGGTGGTTCCGGGCGGGGAGGGCGCGCGCAAGCTGCGCCACGACGAAGGATTCCTGAAGTGGCTCAAGACCATGGAACCCTGTCCCTTCAAGGCCTCGGTATGCACGGGCGCCTTGCTGCTGGGGGCCATGGGTTTCCTGGCGGGCAAGAAGGCCACCACCCACCCCACGGCCCGCGTGGAGCTGGCTGAGTATTGCGATAAGGTGGTGGACCAGAGGGTGGTGGACGAGGGCGCGGTCATCACGGCCGGCGGCGTAACGGCCGGCATCGACCTGGGGCTCTATTTGGCGGAGAAATTCGTGGGGTTCGACGTGAAGGAAAAAATACGCCGGCAAATGGATTATTACGGATAAACTAAACCCGTTCACCCCCGAAGGCGTCCCGGGAAGACAAGGGCGGGGCTTCAACGCCCGCCGGCAGGCTTTGCCGTTGGACTTCCTGAAAACACCAAGGCTTCGCGGGTTTCGCCTTCCCGGGCCCGCCGCCGTGATTCAAAATTCGTCCAAGGAAATTTTTTGCTAACGACCAGCTTCACCTGCGAGACGCCCGAAGAAACCCACCAACTGGGGGAATTGATCGGCCGCCAGGCCCGGCCCGGCGAAATCTGGTGCCTTTCCGGCTCCTTGGGCGCGGGCAAGACCCTCTTCGTGAAGGGCCTGGCCCAAGGCCTGGGCTTTGAGGGTCCGGTGACCTCCCCCACCTTCACCTTGCAGCACATTTACGAAGGCCGCCTGAACCTCTACCACTTCGATTGGTACCGGTTGACCCATCCCCGCGAAGTGGAGGACTTGGGCTGGTTCGAGTGGACGGGCCGCGGAGGTGTGACGGCCGTGGAATGGGGGGAGAAATTCCCCAAGTTGTTCCCTCCCTCCACCTTGAAGCTCCAATTTGGTATTTTGGAAGGGGAGGGTCGCCGGCTGACCGTGGAAGCGTCGCATCCCGAAAGCATCCCGCGAGTGGAGGAAATCATCCAATGCTGGCCGCTATAGAAGTCTCGACCCGGATTTCCAGCGTGGCGCTGTTGGACCTCATTACCGGTGAGGAACTGGCGGAAGTGACCCTGCCCGGCGACTGGGAAAGCTCAGCCACGCTGATTCCCGCCATGGAAGCCCTTTTCCAGGAAAAGGGAATCACGGCCCAGGACCTGGCCGCGGTGGCGGTTTCCACCGGCCCCGGCAGTTTTACGGGCATCCGGGTGGGACTGGCCACGGCCGAGGGGCTCTGCATGCCCTCCAACCTGCTGGCATTCGGCGTTTCCACGCTGGACGGATTGGCTGAAAACCTGAGGGCGGGGGAAATGCAGGGCGAGGCCCTGTGCCTGGTGGATGCCCAGAGGGGCGAATGTTTCGTGGGCCATTACGAAATCGGCAAGGACGACTTCAAGGAGATCGAGACGCCCCAAATCGCGGGGTTCGAGAAACTGGCTTCGCTGCTGAAGGGCCGCGCCTGGGTGGTGGGCCCGGGGGCCCTTAAATATGAGAAGGAAATCAGGGAGGGATTGGGCACCCAAGGCATGTTTGCCTTCACGGCCCTGCACCAACCCAGGGCCATGAGTATCGCACGCCTGGCCTACCGCCAATGGCAGGCGGGCCTGCGCCCCGCCCTGGACCAGTTGAAGCCCCTGTACCTGCGGCCCCCGGCCGTGGATGAAAAACAATGAAAAGTAAAAATGTACCCGGGTGTCGCCCATGGTTCTTCGGCCAA
>JAICXI010000203.1 GCA_025980505.1 bacterium
GCAGCAAATAGTTGCCCGCCTTGGGGGCCGCCAGGGCGCGGAGGAACCGCACCAGGACCCAGGCCATACCCGCCACCACCGCGATGCCCAAGGGCCACCACAATTCCACACTCATGAGGTTTTGCAATTGGAAGAGGTAGTGAAGGGTGTCCTTAAACTGAAGCACGTAACAGGCGTCGGCAATGGAAACCACGTGCCACTCGTAATTCTGCGAGCCCATGAAGCCCTGGAAATCCAGGAGGGACCAGGGTGAAAGAAGGCAGAAGATCAGGAAGGCCAGGCCGCCCGCGGCCGCCAGTTTGACCCAATAGGGCATCTGGGCGCGCACCACCTTGAACTCCTTCACTCCCCACGCGAAAAACAGGAGCCCCAACACGGAGAAAGCCATGAAGAGGGCGGCCCAAATCACTTTGGCTTCGGTCGGATTCGCCCCAAAGAGGTCCTGGAAGACGCCCCGGAACTTGAAACCCGCCCCGATGAAGGCCACCGGCACCACCGCCATCAAAAGACCGGCCAATCCGGCGTAAAGGCTTTCCTGGTCCCCTTGTTTGCGCCTTTCCTTTTCCCATTCCTTGGCGCCCTTTTGGGACAAAAGCACCAAATGGGCCGTGACCAGGATGAAGACGTAATAAAGGGAGCTGGTCTTGGCGGCCATGGCGAACCCGAAGGCGGCACCGGCCAGGAGGTAGTTTTTCCAGCTTCCCTTCTGGGAAATTTCGTAGGAAAAGAGGGCAATCACCACGAACATAAGGGTGATGAAGGATTCGGTGATGCAATAGTGGGCTTGTTCGATGGACACAACCGCAAAGGCAAAACTGGCGGCGGCCACCAGCGCCATGAGGCTGTTCCGGTAGGCGCGTTTCACGAAAAGATAAACCGCTCCAATGGTGGCCGTGGAAAAGACCGCCGCCCACCAGCGGCCGATGAGCATGCATTCACCGTAACCCGTGTACTGGTGGCCCATGTGGTTCAAGGAGGCCAGGGCGGCCCAAAGGGAGAGCAAGGCCAGGACGGTCCGGCCCCAGCGCGACACCCAGGCCCACCACAAACCCAACCCGGCGATCAGGATAAGGAAGGCCAGGACGGCGAGGGCCCGCCCGATGGCCTCGGGCAGGAAGGCGGGCAAGGCGCCCAAGAGAAAGGTGGCTCCCGCCGCCGCGTAAAAAGGCGTTTCGGTCCATTCCCACCCAAAAACCTCGGCGGCGGCCGCCGAAAGCCCGAAGGATGCCACTCCAACGAGAACGAAAGTGACGGCTTTGAGTCCGGGGCCATCCAACTGGTTGGACCAAGCGGAGAAGACCGGTGAAAACTTGAAAAACAGAACGCACACCCAAAGAAAAGCTGAAACGCCGAAGGAAGGCAAGTGCCACTTTTCCCTTGGGAAAAACCACAAAGCCAGGCCCGCCAGGATCGCCAGTGAAAGCCAATAAAAGTCTTGGGCCGCGTCGTCATGGCCGCGGAAAAGATTCCAGTAAAAGGCGGGCGTGGATACCACTTCCCCGGTGGCCCGGTACAGGTATACCGGCAGTTGGCCATAGGCGAAAAACTTGACCCGGTAGCCGTCACCAGCCTGGATCGAGGAAGTTTGGCCCAGGATGTTGCGTTCGTCCGGGTGGAAGGAATGTTGGAAATCCCAATTGAGGTGGTAAAAGCGGAATCCCCCGCCCAGGAGTACGACGGCAAGCAGGAGCCAAAAGGCCGGTTTGTGGAAACATTCGGCGTTTAAAAGGCTTTTCAATTTTTTGGCCACAGGAGTCCTTTTCAAGGGAAATAAGGCCTCTTAGGAATACCGACTTTTCATAGGTCCGCACAAAAACGGCGCCCAGTATAGCGGATGTAATTTGGCAAATAAAACAAAACTTGAAGACCGGTAAAGCCCATTTGAACCCCGGGAATGAGGGTGTCGGGGGGCCGGGTTACCACTTTCCCCCCTGGAGCCTCCGAAAGGGACGCAACACCGGTTAACAGGCAGCAACCCGAATAGTGCCCCATCGGGTTTTTCCCTGGCCTCAGTCCGGCGGGAATGGGTCCATGCCCCTGTAGCGGCATCCCCGGTGAAAGGCTTGGCTTCTGCCGAGGTCTAATCGGGGGTGGAACCGCGGTTTAACGACAAAAAATCCTGTATTCACTTACATTGAGGTTATTGCAGAAGACCTTAAAGATGTGGACCCCGGGTCCCTGAAAAAGGATGCGCCATGCCGTGATCAGGTCGTGCATGGAGGCCTCGGGCCCGAAAAGGAGCTTGCGGGGCTGGCTGTCCGAGACTTTTTCCCCCTTTTCGTTGAAGAGCGAAATATCAATCTGGAACTCCCCTCCCCCTTCGTGAAAAAAACGCGTGAAGGTCATAAACTCGGCGCCAAAAGGGTAGCCCGGAGGGCTGAACCCCTGGAACACGCCGCGCAGTTCGTAGTTCTTGGAAAGCACGTCCTGCTGGATGTTGTTGCAGCAAAGGAAGGACGTGGACTTCGGCAGGTTCAGTTCCATAAAGCCTCTCCAACGAAGATTGACCCCGGGGCGCACAAAGTTCACAGCGAAAGAAAATGGGTTCCAAGAAACCCGGTATTCACCGAAGCCTTCAACCAGCCGGCCCTTCAGGGGGTGAAGCCTTCTTTTCCCTTTTCCAAAGCTTCCTGGACGCGTCGTAGGATCGTTCCAGGGACGGTCCTAGGGGCGAAATATCCGAGGCTATTTTAAGCTTCCAACGGACGAAAGCAAGGAAGCTTAAGGCCAGGACGATGAAGCCGTCCCATAAGGTCGTGCCCGCCCGGTAATAGGCGATTTTAACCGTGAAATCGTTGTCGATCTTGAAGCCGGAGCGGGCCGACACCAGGGCGATTTCCTGGGCGCAGGAATATTTCAGGCCCGTGTAGTATTTGAGGATCGGCGCCAGGGTTTTCACTTTCAAAAGGCGCAGGCCCGATTCCACATCTTGATACCTCATCCCCGACAAAATGGAATTAGTCCAACTCAGGAAACGGTTGCCCCACACTTTATAAAGGGGATACACCGAAAAATCCCGGCGGGTCAAAACCACGTCGACCCCCTTCCGGCGCATGTAAGAGACCAGGGCGGGGATATATTCGGGCTTGTGCTGTCCGTCGGCGTCAATGGTGACCACCACGTCCTCTCCACCGACCAGGCCCTTCCGCTGGAGGAAAAGCGTGAAGAGGAACCCGGCCTTGAGCGCACCCGCCATTCCCCTGTTCTTCGGCAAGTGGACCACGAAGAGGTTCTTCCGACCGCGGGCGAAGGCCTCGAGTATTTGGGAGCTTTCATCCTTGGAACCGTCGTTCACGCAAACCATCAAATCCACCCGCGCACTGATGCGCTTGAGGATGCCGGAAAGGTGTTCAGCTTCATTATAGACGGGCAGCACGACCAGGGTCTTCGGCAAGGCGTTCCTTTTTCGGGGCGGAGTGAGAGGACTTTACCAAAAAAAGGCCATTCGCACCACTTTTAAGCTGAAAATCCAGCGACCTTGAAAATACGCAGGAGAACCGGGCGGGAGATGGCCCCGGGCCGAAATAACTTATCGGAATTATGCGCCTGACATACAGCCATCCAGAAAGTTTGACGACCCCGATATTTACCTTCTCCCCTCAAGGGAGAAGGGTTCTAGGGTCGTGCATCTCATGGGCATGGTTCCGTGCCTTATTTTTTTCAATTCCGTGCCGCGGATTGCCCTCCTGAACCGGGACCCGTCGCAAAGTTCCCCTGCGCCGGGAAATAAAAAAAGCCCGGACTCCTGGGAGCCCGGGCTTTTCACCATCAACTTTAAAACAGGAATTCTTCGTAGGCCTTGGACAGGTCCGTGGTCGGCAGATGGCTGGCGTCCTCGTAGGGAACGCGGGCCGGCGCGTACTTCTTGAGCATGGGCGCCTGGGCCTGCATGCGCTCCACGAAGGTCGGCAGCTTGATCTCGTAGAAGAGCCCCACGGGGATGCGGTCCCCGCGGAAGTGGGCCAACTCGAAGGCCTTCTTTTGTTTATCCGCCACCTCGTCCGCGTTGGTGGGGTCCTTCACGCTGCCGTCGTGGCCCGCCTCGTTGGCGTTAAAGATGCGCGGGAGCATGTTGTTGGCCCCCTCCCCCTTCACCTTTTTGTTGAACCATTCGGCCGTGTGCAGGTCGTTGAAGGTGGGGCAGGGTTGCAGCACGTCCAACAGGGCCATGCCCTTGTGCTCGATGGCCTTCTTGATCATTTCCTTCAAATGCTTGCCGTCGAAGGCGTAGCTTCGGCCGATCCAAGTGTAACCCGAGCTCAGGGCCAGGGCCAACGGCTGGATGGCGTCGTTGACGTTGGGCATCGGCAGGGATTTGGTTTGTTGCCCGCGCGCCAGGGTGGGCGAAGCCTGGCCCTTGGTCAAGCCGTAAACCTCGTTGGTCATGACGATGTAGGCCATGTCCACGTTGCGGCGGCCCGCATGCACGAAGTGACCGGCTCCGATGCCGTAACCGTCGCCGTCGCCGCCCACGGCCACCACTTCCAGATCCGGGTTGGCCAGCTTGGC
>JAICXI010000492.1 GCA_025980505.1 bacterium
TGCATGCCGGGGGCGTCCCAGTGGGTGTCGGGGCCCTTCCAAACGCCCTGGCTCGGATAAACGAGCTTGCGGAGTTGGCGGCCGTCGTTGCGTTGGCCGTTGTCGTAGCGTTGGCCGTAGGCGCCCCGGCGGAGCCGGGTTTCGGCGAAGATGCGGGGTTCGACCTTGCCTTGCTTGTTCAGGGCGATTTGGGCTTCGTAATCGTCGATTTCCTTGGCCCAGTCGGCCGGCATGGCGTCTTGGAGGATCGTCCTCCAGCTTTTGGATTCGGTACTCATGGCTTTTACCTTTGGGCTTGGGGCCCCGGGAGTCTCAAAAATGGACGTCCTTTGTACACTAGGAACGCCTTCAAAATCAACGTGCATGTTCGCCGGGTAATGCCTCAGTTCGAAATCCCGGAAACCGGCGCCGCCCCTCGCCCCACCCTCTCCCCCAAGGGGCGGGGGTTTTAGCCGTTTATTTTCCCCCCTCTCCCTTCGAGGGCCTCGGGGCAAAAGGGCCGGAGCGCGGGGGAAGTGGGCTTCCCATCAAACGCAGGCGCTGCCGTCCGCCGAGTCATGCCTCGGTTTGAAACGCCGCCCCTCACCCGGGGCTTGGGCGGTCAGCCCGGGAGGGCCGGAGGGAAAATCACGAGGACGAAGGTCCCCAATGCCAGGAGGACTCCCACCAGGCCCATGACCCGGTCCATCGCGGGAAAGCGCCGGGGGTCCCATTGGGGGCGGGAGAGCAGGCCCAGGACGAATCCGCAAATGAAGCCGGCCGCGTGGGCCGCGTTGTCCGCGTGGATCATGAACCCGAAAACCAGGGTATAAACGCCCCATTTGATCATCATGTCCCGGACCGCCTTGCCGGTGGTGGTGGCGTCCCGCTGGCCCCAGCCCGCCGCCATGCCGATCAGGCCCATCAGCGACCCCGAAGCCCCGATGCTCACCCCCCCCGCGCCGAAAAGGTCGCTCCCGATCCCGGCCACGATGCCCGTCACCATGAAGAAAAAGAGCATCCGGCTTTTCCCGAAGATTTCCTCGCTTTGGGGGCCGATCTGCTGCAAGGCGATCAAGTTGAAGAGGATGTGCAGGAACCCGCCGTGCAGGAATATATAGGTGGAAAGGCGCCACCATTGGCCTTCCGCCACCAGGGGCGCGAAGTTGCCGCCGAAGGCCGCCAAAACCCCGGCATCGATTCCCATGAAGCCGCCCCCCTGGGCCAGGACCGTGCGCAAAAAGCAAAGCACGATGGCGAGGGTCAGCAGCGAGCTGACGGAACGGATGGGAGGGGCGATGATCCCGAGGCGCCAAAGGACCTGGAGGAACCGCGGCGCCAGGAAGCCGCCGCATTGGACGCAAACTTTCGAGCCGCGATCCTGGACCGTGCCGCAACGGGGGCAGATTTTATGCTGGTAATTCACTTGTTGCACCGTGGCTTGCGTCCGGTACCGGGCGCTTTTCCAGGAATCCCTCCAAGCCATCAACTTCCAGCGGACCCGGACCCGGCTGAAGCCGAACACCCCGGCCAGGCGCGTCAGGAGCTCGATCCAATCGATTTTCAGGGGTTCGTTCATACACGGGATTGTAGGGCCTCCGGTGCCTTGTTGGAAGGGCGAAGGGAAACTCAGGGCCCGAA
>JAICXI010000208.1 GCA_025980505.1 bacterium
CAACCCTCCCGTCCACACCCCCACCCCTTGGCCCTCCTCAACCCCCATCGCCACCAGTCCACCCACCAACACACCCATCAACACCCACACACCTTGGCCCTCCTCAACTGTCATCGCTTCCATTCCTCCCACCAACACTCCCGTCAAAACCAATACCCCATGGCCTTCCTCAACCATCATCGCTTCCATCCCTCCCACCCACACGCCCGTCAACACCAACACCCCTTGGCCTTCCTCAACAGTCATCGCTTCCATTCCCCCGACCAACACTCCCGTCAACACCAACACTCCTTGGCCCTCCTCAACCACGATCGCCACCATTCCACCCACCAACACGCCCGCAAGAAGTTGTTCTCCCGGCCCCTCCGTAAGCGCGGTGGCTTCCATCCAACCGACCCGGACCCCGACGCTTTCAATCATTTCGACCAATACCCCGCATACCACCGCGGGCACCTCGACGGGAACGATAACTTCCACCCGTAGTTTCACCCCGACACCGACGTCCCCGGAATCCTTTTCCACTTCCACTTTTACCCCGAACCCCCTGACTCCCGGCGCCACCTCCACTCCCACCCCCACGCCCAACCCGACCTTAAGCCCCATCGCCACCTTCGTCTCCGATCAGGACCAGTTCTTTGTTTCGAAAAACGTACTGGCCCCGGGCCAAGGACCCGTTTCCATCTACGTGAAATACGACCTTTACCCGGGAAATTACGAATTGGAAGTCTTCAATTCGGTGGGGGAGCACGTCCGGACCCTCGATTCCCGCCAATTGACGGGACCTGTCCATCTTTCCTATACCTGGGACGGCACGAATAAATGGGGGGACCCCGTGGCCACCGGCATTTACGTGTTTTACTTGTCCGAACCCTACGCCCACCGGGCCAAAAGGATCCTGGTCGTCAAATAACCCCTCCAGGGGCGGGAAAAGGGCCGATGCCTTTTGGGAGAGGCGTTGGATCGTTTACCGCGGATCGCCCACCTTTTCAACGAGGCTAAAATAAAAAAGCCCCGGGAACCTGGGTTCCCGGGGCTTCACTAAAGTCGATCTCAAGTGTCTCAAAAGCCCTCAACGCCTGCCTTGCTTCCTTTTCGCACCCTCATCGGTCCCACCTTCAAGCCCTCTTCCGGCGGCGCCTTTCCACTTTCATTCCTTTTCCGCGGAAGCGTAAAACCGCCTTTCGGCGGTGTCGCAGACGGGGTTCCCGTTGTTCATAAGATCCCCGGTGGTAAAATTTGGGGATGCTTTTGAGGGCCTTCTTCCGTCGGCCTTCTCCCGTCATGGATCCGTGGCGGTTGGGACTCTCCAAGGATTCGCCCTCCTGGGGCTTTATCCATTCCTCGTATTCCTTTTCCGCAAGCGGCATATCCACCGGCGGAGCCCAAAACCACTTGGCCATTCGCCACTTGAACCTTTCGATGATCCTTTGCACCCGCCCCCCCAAGTTCAGCCCAAGCCTTGGAATGGCTCCGGGGCCAACCACATCCGCCCCTTTTTCCGGCCCTGGCGTAATTCCTGTTATTTCTTGCCCGGCGCGGGCCCATTCTCCATTTTTTTCTCCGCTTCAAGCCAATCGGTCATGTCGTCGTTGGCCGGGCATCCCCTTCCCAACCAGTTGAAATAAGCCGCCATTTCCAATTCTTCTTTGGACAACGGCTTTTTCACCTTGGCCGTCTTCATTTTTTCCGACGCTTTCGCCATGGCTTTTCCTCCTTAGGACTTTCATTCACTTTATTTCCAAATTCACTCCCCGAATATGAGCATCCTCAGGTTTTTCGCTTTCCCTGCCCGCCTTTGGTTTTGTGACTTGGGTCATGAAAGATTGCTCGTCCTAAGACTTATAAAACAAAAGAAGGCGTCCCTTATGAAAAACTGTCTCAAAGCCATGTCCCTCCTTTTGTTGTTCTTGGCCGGTATTGTTTCTTTGTCATTGCTTTTGACTTTTTTCAAGGCCGACCTTTCCGCGGGCCGGAAGCTTTTTGAGGCCCGATGTGAGTCCTGCCACGGTGACGACGCAAAAGGGGTCCTCCAACAGGCGAAAAACCTGAAGGTGGCCCCGGCACGGTTGGACCTGACCCGGGGGGAAGTGGCCCACATGTCGGCCCCGGACCTGACCGCGAGGATCACCGAGGGAAAAGGGCGGATGCCCTCCCACAAAGATTATTGGAGCCCGGAACAAATACGCCTGGTGGCGGAATATCTGCGGTCCCTGCAAGGCAAGGCCCGGAAGGTTGGAAGTCACGAAAAATAAGGTGAAAGGAAAGGAAGCGGAGATGAAACGGGAGGGATTCCTGGAACCCTTGGCGACGGCCCACCATGACGCCCTCATGGTTTGCCGGCTTATCCAGCAAGAAGCCGAGAAAATCCAGGACAACGTCGAAGGGAATATTCAAGACCAATTTTCCGTAAAAATCGCCAACTATCTTCAGTCCGGCTTGGAGCCCCATTTGCAAGCGGAGGAAAAGCTTTTGGAACGGTTGGCACCGCATTGCGGGGACAAGGACGCCGATATCCGGCGCATGCGGTCGGATCACCGGCGGCTGCGGAATTTGGCCAGGGAAGGTTCCCTGGAGGCCTTGGTCCGTCTTTCGCAGGAATTACACGACCACATCCATTTCGAGAAAACCCGCCTCTTCCCCCGGCTTAAAAAAACCCTGACTCCCGCGGAAAAGCGGGGCGTAGTGACGGAGTCGGTCCAAACGCTTTTCCCGTCCTTCCCCAGGGGCCGGGAATGAACCCTTCCAAATTCCTCGGCGATTTTTTTAATCGCCAGCACAAAAGATGGAGGGATACGACCCGAACCTCCCTGATTTCCCATATCCTCCGGAACGACAAAAAGACGCCCCCACAGGAGGGGCCGCCGAAACGGAGGGACAATGAAAAGGAACAAAGCCGGAACCTTTAAACATCAAAAGTAAGGAGAGGAAATGAAAATGGGTATTCTTTTTTCGGGACTCGTCTGGGGGACTTTTTTCATCCTTTTGGGATTGTCCATCATCTTGAAATACAGTTTGCACGTGGATATACCGGTCATCCGCTTGTTCGTGGCCTTTTTCCTGATTTACCTCGGGCTCAAGGTCATCCTGGACGGTTTCAGCAAGGAGGTCCCGTCGCCCAACGTGGTGTTGGGGGAGGGACATCTGAAGGCGGCCCCCAAGGACGGCGAATACAACGTCTTGTTCGGGAAAGGCGTCATCGATTTGACGGAGATCGGCCTCAAGGACAACGACCTGTCGGTGGAAGCCAATACAATCTTCGGAAGCTCGACGATCAAGGTGAAATCCGACCTGCCGCTCCTGGTGCGGGCCAACACAGCCTTTGGAAACGCCCGATTGCCCGACGGCAACACGGCCGCGGTCGGCACCTATGTTTATCAAAGCAAGGCCTTCAAGAACGGCCGGCCCCATTTAACCTTGAACCTCAACGTCGTTTTCGGGAACTCGGAAGTGGTGGAGCAGTAAGGCACAAACCCAATCATCACAGGCTGAAGAGGACGACCCTTCCACAGGGACATCCTCGACCGTGGTAACGCCAGGGTTGTCGGAAAAAACGCCGTGGCATTCGCCTCCGATGAAAAGTTGATCCGGCCTCAAGGTTAAATTGGATTCCCACCCCGCCCTTGGCCGTCGAGCAAATATTGCTCACGGTGCTTCCCCCCGCCGAAAAGAATGGGATGTTCAAAACCAATCCAATGGGAGAACCCGGTCTTGTCGGATTTTGACCAAAAGGCCGTTCAAGTCCTTTTTCTTCCCGTCGTTAGGTAAGGGGAGCGGGGGAAACCCCGAGTTGGATGACAATGGACCCCTTATCCGTCAATGACACACGCGTCAAAAATTTAGAACAAGCCCTCGATCAAATCGTGGCCCAGGAACTGGCGGACCACAAGCCCGACCCCGCCAAAACCCTGGCCCGGCAAAAAGCCGCCGACTTTGCCCGTGAGTTGGCCTGACTTTCAGCCGAGGTGGAACAAGCCCGGGTCCGGATGGCCGCCGCGGCTCCGCCCCAAACCTTCCGGGCCCGTCGGGATTATGCTTATTGGAAATCACAATTAGGGGATTTGGAAAGTCAGAAAGTCCTGCCACCCTCCGACGCTTTGACGGACGTCCCTTCCGTGGATGTTTAACCTTACTGGTGTCGTGAAAACCCGGTATTTCCCGGAACCCAACCCGAGCGGTATCGGCCCGGCGGGTTGAGCCCGGACCGCCTCCCCTGGGGATAAAATATACGTGAGGTTGAGCCCATCCGTAAGGAGGTGTTCCATGAATACTCTTGGGGGAGTTATCGCCCTTCTTTCCGGAAGCCAAATCACCTTTACTTTCACCGATGACAGTTTGGCAATTTACCGGCTTTTGTGGCCTCCCCTTTCTCCCCTCGAGGGATGGAAACCCGGGGAGCCTTTTGAGCGATCGCCCTTGTTTTTCCTCCTGGCCTTC
>JAICXI010000027.1 GCA_025980505.1 bacterium
CCCTTCATGAACAAGATGATGTTGGCCGGAGTGACGTAGGAATCCACGATTTGCTGGATGGCGTCCGGCGACAAGTTGGCGGCGGGGTTGTCCGGCCGGCTATAGCGCAGCTTCACGAAATCGCCCACGTTTTTCTTCAAGGCCGCCATGTCCAGGAAGGGCAGGACGGCGTCGGGTTTGCCGCTGTCGACCGCGGATTGGAACCGGTCCATCACGGGATTGACGCAGTAACCGTACCACCCCACCAAGCCCACCGACGCCAACACCACCAACGCCAGGAAAAATTTCAAGGCCGCCTCCTTAAAAAAATTCCAACGCTACGGCACGGGGAAACCCCGGGACGGTGTCGGGCTTAAGGGTTGACGCATCCCTCGGCTTGCGACACCACGGAGCGCAAGGGCTTCAGCAAGGCCCGGCCCGTGGAAAGATCGCGGGCGATCTCGTAGCGCGGCACGTTGGGGTCCACCGACTGGGACCAGGCGTCGATGCCGCCGGTCATGGAACGCACCTGCGTGAAACCGTGGCCCGCGTAGTAGGAAGCGGCGTCCATACTCCTCTGGCCGTGGTGGCAGAAGAAAATGATGGGGGTGTCCTTGGCCAGGGAGTATATCTCGCGGGCCAGGTCCTCCGTGATGAGGGTGGAGCCCTCGATATGGGCCAGCTTCCATTCCTCCGGCGTCCTCACGTCGATCAACCTCGGCGGGTTGGCGCCCTTCAGGGCCTCCGCGGCTTCCGCGGGGCCGATCTTCATGCGCTGGTCCAGTTGTTCGGCTTCCTCGATGAAACTCAGGACCTCGTCCATGTCGGTGATGTCGTGGCGGGCGGCCACTTCCCCCAGGATGTCCCCCGGCTCGTAACCGCAGCTGTGGCAGCCGCCGATATGGTAGCGGCGGAACAACGCCCGCTGGGCGCTGGGATAGGCGTCCAGGACTTCCTGCATGGTGCTTTGCTTGGTAATTTTTGTCGCTGGCATTTTTTTCTCCCCTTCGGAATTCGGGGAGACGACGGGATTCTACAAACCCCACCCGCTCCCCAGGTGTTGGATTGATGTACCTAACTTACGCCCTTCTTTCTTTTAAGGCAAGGGCTCCCCCACTTATCCTCCATCCCTTGGGAACGGCCCTTTACCGGTGTCGGCGGCGGAAACAATAAACAACATGGTCATCCACCATGCCCGTGGCCTGCATGTGGGCGTAAACCACCGTCGGCCCCAGGAACTTGAAACCCCTTTCCTTGAGGTCTTGGGCCCAGGCCGCGGCTTGGGGGATCTGGGTGGGATAGTCCCCCAAGGCCCGGATCCGGTGGACAAGGGGTTTCCCCCCCACCCATTGCCACATGTACTTGGAAAAGGCGCCGAACTGCCGCCGTACCTCCAGGAACCTTTGGGCGTTCACGATGGCGGCTGCGATCTTGGCCCGGTTGCGGACGATGCCCGCGTCCCGCATCAGGCGGGCCCTGTCCCTGGCGTTGAAACGCGCCACCTTGCGGAAGTCGAAACCCGCGAAGGCCTTCCGGAAGTTTTCCCGCTTGTGGAGGATCGTGCGCCAGGAGAGCCCCGCCTGGAAGGATTCCAACACCAGGAACTCGAAGATTTTCCGGTCGTCACGGACCGGCCTGCCCCATTCCCGGTCGTGGTAGCGGAGCATGAGGGGGTCTTCTTTCACCGGCCAAGGGCAGCGTCGGATCGGCTTTTTCATTTCGGCTCCCCCTTAATAAAAAATCCCGTGGAACGCGTTGAGCCCGTCCACGGCTTTTTTTGAAATCAGGCTCCGGCCAATTCAACCAACCGGGCCACCACTTTCCAGGTGCGCGCCGTGCCGGACAGGCCCAGTACCTTCTCAAAGTTGATGGCCCGACGGTTCCGTCCCTCGAAGGCCCGGTCATAGGCATAGTAAAAGACCCGGCCCTTGACCGCGAAACGGTACTCCCGGCCCGCCAGGGCCATCAAGGCGCGGCGGCGGGACGGCTGCGGTTTTGCGGACAGGAACATCAAGTGGCAGTGCTGTTTATCCTGAAGGCGTTCGGGATCGAAGGGGTTTTGGGCCGCAGCCTTCCTTAATTGCTCCGGGGTCAGGACAAACAACACCACCGCGTAACCGAGGGCGGCCCGGAGTTTCTTTTCCAATCCCCGGGCCAGCCTTCCGGCGCCGGTTTCCCG
This sequence comes from bacterium, assembly GCA_025980505.1. GTDB lineage: Bacteria > Oederibacteriota > Muellerivitia > Muellerivitales > Muellerivitaceae > JAICXI01. The sequence continues at coordinate 2,159 of JAICXI010000027.1, forward strand.
GGAGGTGAACAAGACGTTGCCGCTTTGAATGCAGGTTGTCACGTCCTTCAATCCGAAGGACTCGAAATGTTTCTTCAACTGCTCCATCTTGAGGACCGCGTGGCCGCCCACATTGACGGCCCTTAGCAGCGCCACGTAACGCGCCGGCGGCTTTTCCGCCTGGCTTTGGATCTTCACTCTTCCCGCCATTCCTCCCCCCTTAAGCGTCCGGATCACGCGCATCGTAAGGATTTCCGCGCTGAAATGAAACCCCCGCGGAAAAATCGCCGGATGCCGGTTTAACCGCCGTTTAAAGTCCCCCAAACCCCGTTTTTCCCGCTTCCACCGCCGGCCCTTCCCCGGCCGCCCGCCCGTCTGAACCCCCAAGCCCGTCCCCTTGCCTTACTCAAGGACCGGCTTCATGGGAGTCGCCAATGACACAGAGCGTAAAAGTCGTGGTGCGGGACCCCTTCGGCTTGCATTTGAGGGCCGCCGCCAAGCTGATCCTGCTCCTGAGGAACTACCAAAGCCGCATCCTCTTCCGGAAGGACCGGGTGCAGGTGGACGGCCGGAGCATCCTGGGCGTCTTGAACCTGGCCGCGGCTTATGGGACCGAATTGGAGGTCATTTTGGAGGGCGAGGACGCGGGAGAGGCCCTCTCGGGGATCCGCCGGTTTTTCCAGGAACCCCGGGGCTGGACTTAAACCGGCCGCCCCCTCGCCCCCCCACGGCGAAAAGCCCTTCACGGAAATAAAAAAAGCCGGGGCCCGGGCCCCGGCTCTTCCTTCCGTCGAATCCCGGCCTTACAGCCGGGCTTTCTCCGTGGCGGCTTCATGGACCGCCAGGTAAAAGACTTGGACGTCCAGGAAGTCCCGCGCACCCAAGGGGGCGAGCTTGTCCAGGTAATCCCGGCTCATTTCCAGCAAGGCGTTGTAGGTTCTCCAATTGGGCTGGGGCTCGTACATCAAGTTGTTCCCCATCAGGCTGCTGAACCCCCGTAGCGCCTTGGGCCTCAGGAACATGTGCCGCCCGGGCTGGGCCAGGAAAGGCAGCAAGGTTGCGTTGGGCCATTTGGAGAACCCCGCCACCGAACCGTTCCGGATGGCCTCAAAATAGGGGTTCATGCTTTCATGCCGGACCAGGGGGTCCTCCAGCACCCGGATGAGGGCGTCGAAATAAGCCAGGGCCTGGCCCTCGTCGCCGAGCATTTCCTTGAAGCCGGCAAGTTCGTCGCGGATCAGCAGGTTTTGGGCGCGCAGGATGGGCAATACCCGGTCCAGGATGACCCGGATGTCCTTCCTTTGCACCATTTGCCGCAACTGGCCGTCCCCGAAGGAAGACTCGAACATTTTCCAGGATTTTTCCCTCAAGCGCCGCCCGCCTTCCCGGGCGTTGTCCAGGAAGGCGGGGTCCTCGAACCTCCCCGGGTACCTGGCCAGGAAAAAATTCAAGGCCTCGCCGAAGGACAAATGGCGGGAGGATCCGGTGATCTTTCGGACCCTCTTCTCGGGCATCAGTCCCACCCCATCCAGCAGTGGATCGGACCGGAGTTCGGACCACTTCAGCGGATTTTCGTCGACCAGGTATTTTTTCAACATCCGGTCCCCGCAATCGCGGAAATGGATATAGGCGTATCCACCCTCGATTTTCATGATTTTACCGGGGCCCCATTCGGTCTTGATCGGCAACTCCACCAGCTTTCCTGCGTCCGTCGGGTTGATTTGCATGGTTCCACTGTCCTTTCGATAGCCGGAAGGGCCGGCCTTTTAAGGCGTGCCGCCTTTCCGGCGGGAGGTTTGAGTTCGAAACGGGGGAGTGACTGCGGAAATACCAGTTCCCTCGAAAACGTTCGAGTACCGGTACGAAACCAACAGGGGGTGATTATACGCCGGGAGACGGGCCTTCCCCATCGGCCCCACCCTTCGGCTGAACGCCGGGCCCAAACCCGACCTTATCCCCTTTTGTCGATGTGGATATGAAATTTCATCGGTACCAACCGGCCCAAAGGACGCAGAGCCCCATGGATTTCAACGGCCAGAAGCGCGCCCTCCCCGGGGAAACACCCGGGAACGAATGCCGCTCGGCTTCCGGATCCCCTGCCGCGGAAATATCCCCCGCCTTCTCGGTGACCTGGAGGCCCGGGCGGCCCATGGAGTTCCGGCCTCGGGCCCCGGGGCCTTCCCGCCCTTTCCCCTTCATCGGCCCGGAGGACCCGCGCCCCTTTTTTTCGCACTGTAAATAGGTCAAATTTTATTCTTCTTAAAATCTGAATAGAATCTCCCCTTTTTCGGCGTTAATCGTTTGAAGCAAATCAACCCCCTCGTCTGATTCCATTTGACCTTTTATGGGCCAAAATATGGGCATTGGGTGAAACTGGAAGTCACTATTGGAAGTTTCATTTCAAGTCCGCGATTATCCAACTCGTTTTATACGGGAAAGTCCCAAGCTTTCCCGATGCCGGTTTATTTTTCGATAAAATTCAGTCATCATTGGTTTTCGCCCGGAAAGTGGAAGGAAATGGAAACAGCCTTTATCGCGAAGGATCGTCTGGTCAACGTGTTGCTGGTGGAAGACAACATCATGGATGCCTGCCTGGTGTTGAAATACCTGAAGGGAACGAAGGTGTCGAACCGGGTGACCGTGGTCCGGGACGGGATGGAAGCCTTGGATTTCCTCAAGAAAACGGGGGCCTACGCCGGCGGCAAGGAATCCTGCCGGCCCGATTTGGTCTTGTTGGACCTGACCCTTCCCCGCCTGGGCGGGTTGGAGGTCCTCAAGGAAATTAAGCGGGACGAGGACTTAAGGAGCATCCCGGTCGTGGTCCTGACCGATTCCCGGGCGGAGGAGGACATCCTCGAATGTTACGAGGCCATGGCCAACTATTACATCATCAAGCCCCAGGACCTGTTGCAGTTCATCGAAATCATGCGGTACGTGGAGGCGGTCTGGCTCAAGCCGCTGTCCTCCGACCTGTGACGATACCGTTCCACTCCTGAAAAGCCCTCCCCCCTTCCTTAAATTAAAAACCCCGCGCGGTCAACCGCACGGGGCTTCCTGTCAAAACGAGTTGAAAAAAACCGCGGGATTACTTCGCGGCGGGCGTCACGGAAGCCGTGGGCGCAACAGCGGCCGCTTCCTTCTTTTCCGCCTTGACCTTGACGGCCTTTTTCTTCTTGGCCGGCTTGGCTTCCTTGGCCGGGACAGGGGACGAGACCGGCGTGGCGGAAACCTCGGGGGTGGCGGCGGTTTTCGTTGACCCGGCGGCCATGACCCTACCGGCCACGCCCAGGAACATCACCGCAATTGCTGCAACGAATAAACGCTTCATAACTTCCTCCATTTAAAATTTAATTCAACCCCGGTCATCCGAAAATAAACGGTTCGACACGGACTTGCCCGGCCGTAAAACCGGGTCTTCACGAAAGCCCGCAAGCGGCACAAACCCGTGTAATTTAAGGATGAGGAGAAAAAACAAGTATGAGCGGGCACAGAGAAGGATGGATTGGCCCGGAACGGTTCAAGCAATGGCCGATTCTGTTGAAAAAAATTCCCGGAAAATTCCAGTTCCATCAAATTCGACAGGAGGGTGAGGAATCCAACATCGAACGGCGGGGATGAGCCGTCTTCCCTGGCCTTCCGCAAAGAACCGGCTTCACAAACCCAATATAGGGAGGGGGTCTTCTATTTTAACCGTCTTGGGGATCATCGAGATTTTACCGGAAGGCGCCCCGAAAACGAAGCTCCCTCCAACCCTTAGCCCAACCCCAACCGTAACGGTCCCACCGACTACCCGCCACCCCGCCGCGGGGTTCTTGGAGCCTTTTCAGCCGTCCTTTTCCGTGAGCTTACCGCCCTTCAAAACATCGCAGGATTCGAGCCGTGAAATCACGTCCACCAAGGAAATCCGGAAAGTTCCGGTCCCGCCGTCCCCGAGGCCCGCCTGGGCCTTTTCCCCGGCCAGGCCCAGGGCCATGATGCCGGCCAGGGCCGCCAGGTAAGAGTCCCTTGTCACGCCGCAAAAACAGCCCACCAGCGAGGTGGCCATGCAGCCCGTGCCCGTCACCTGGGAAAGCAGGGGATGGCCGTTGTCGATGAAGCCCGTTCTTTTGCCGTCCGTGACCACATCCTGGGCGCCCGTGATGGCCACCACGCAACGGTGCTTTCGGGCCATTTCCACCGCGATTTCCCGGGCGCCCGAGGCATCCGCGGTGGAATCCACGCCCCGGGTCGCGCCCTCCGCGCCATAAAGGGTCTTGATCTCCGACAGGTTGCCCCGCAGGACGGCGAGTTTCACTTCCTTCATCAACCGCCCGGCGGTTTCCGTGCGCAAGGGCGTGGCGCCGGCCCCCACCGGGTCCAGCACCACCGGAACACCCTTTTCGTTGGCCCGCTTCCCCGCCGCGAACATGGACCGGATGGTGCGCTCGTTCAGGGTGCCGATGTTCAAGACCAGCGCCGAGGCCAGTCCCACCATTTCAGCCACTTCCCCCTCGTCGTCCGCCATGACCGGCGACCCGCCCAGGGCCAGGACGATATTGGCGCAGTCGTTCACCGTCACGTAGTTGGTGATATGGTGCACCAAGGGCTTCTTGCTTTTGACTTCCGTGAGCATTTGGGCGAGCGTTTGAAGGGTCTCCATGGAAAACTCCTAGCGATTGAATGACCAACAAAAACACGCGGGACAAAGAGCCTCGTTGAATGGGCAATACTCTAACGGAAAGTCTACGGGGCTAAAAGCATGGAATAAATATCCGGCTCCCTTTTCAAAAGGGGAAGTCCTACGCCGGGGTTCGAACTTGTCTCAAGCCAAACCTCGGCGAGTTCCCTAGAACAGTGTTTTAGCCCGTCAGTGCGGGCCCTTCGACATTGCCCAGGGGCCTGAGGTTCTCGAAGGCGAGCCGCGATAGGTGCGGCGAGGCAACCCAAATCAATCCCCAAACGGCCGTTGGAGGATGGGGTTTGGATTGCCGCATCGGTCCGGAAAAAGGACCCCCTCGCAACGCATTCGGTCTTTATTCGCGCCCAGCTCTTCCTTCATATGATATAGGATCATCTCGCCGCGACACTTTTCCGCCCTTGCCAGTCTAATCCTTGAAATTTCCTTTCCGCCCTACCCCGGTCTCGGCCGGAACCCCGCCGGCGGCCGCAGGGGAGGCCGGGACCAATGTCGATTTTCATCCGGGAGGACGGAAACATGGCGACCCCAGCGACGGCCCCAGGCAAACTCCGGCCCGCTTTCCGGTTATTTTCCTTATTCCTCTTTTGGGGAGCCGGCATGCTGCGGGCCCAAACCGCCCCGCTCACCTTGACGGTCGACGCCGCCGCCACCCTCACCACCTTCGTCCCCCTGCATGTCTTCGGCGCCAACACGGCCTACTGGCTGCCTAAGGCCGACTATCTGGCTGTCCAGCCGTTGGTTCAGGCGACGGGAAACCGGTTCCTCCGGTACCCGGGAGGGGCCCAGTCCGACAATTACCATTGGAACGGGACCGGATCCTTCGACGCCTCCGGCCATTGGGTGCCGGACGACACGAATTACTCGAGCGGGTTCGTGGGATATCTCAGGTACCGGGGGACCACTTCTCTCTTCACGAGCTGGGGGATCGACTGGAGTTCACAGGCCGTGGACGGCGATCCCTCCACGGCTTGGATGTCAAACTCGGACACCGATTTTCCCGGCCACCAATGGTTGGAACTGGACTTGACCGGCAAGTCATCCCCGGGGGGTATCACCCAGGTCAACGCCGTCACCCTGGTTTGGGGCACCCCCTCGGCCGCCTCTTTCCAGGTGCAATATTGGAGCGGCTCCAACTACCCGCCGCCCTACATGAGCTATCCCGAATCGCTCTGGACCACCACTTCGGCCGGCACGGTCGTCGGAACGGGGGACGGGACCACCCAGGGCGTGACCTTCAATACGGTCCCGGCCGAGTATCTCCGGGTTCTCCTCACCTCCAGCACTGCGGGGGCGGGGGGGGCCTATTCCATCCGGGAGGTGTATATCTACGGCCCCTCGGGGCAGGTCAGCCGAAACACCGCCGGCCAAACCAACAACATACCGGACCAGACCTGGGCAGCGGCCTCCTCAACCGACCCCGCATGCACCCGGATCAATAACCCCTACTATCCCGACTTCAATTTTGAGGACTTCATGTCCTACTGTAATTCCCTCACCCCTCCCGCGGTCCCGCTGCTGACGGTCAATTTAGGGTCCGGAACCCCCCAGGAGGCCGCCGCCTGGGTGCACTACGCCAACGTCGTGAGGGGCTACGGCATCAAATACTGGGAGGTCGGCAACGAGCACAACGGGCGTTGGGCGACCGGCGGCCCCCTCAACACGGCCGATTACGTGAGGCGTTTCATCCAGTATTCCGACGCCATGAAGGCGGAGGACCCCTCCATCCTGATCCTCGGCCCGGTGACGGGCGGCAGCCTGTCGGAGCCCTCCAACTTGTACGACGGCCGCAGCATCATGGAAGACTTCATCCGGATGGCCGCAGCCGCGGGGGTCAGCCTGTACGGCAACGCGAACCGCTACCTCGACGCCATTGATTTCCACTCGTACTTTTTCTGGGGATCCGCCACCCCGGCCCAGGTCCTGAACAGCGCCGGGGGATTCGACACGCTTTACGGTTCGCTGCGGGGCCTGCTCACCGGCGCAGGGGTGACAGGCATATCCAACCTCCCTTTCCTGATGAGCGAATTCAATTCGACGTCCGACGACCGGAATTTCACGGTCCAACTGGGGAACGGCCTCTTCGTCGCGGAGGCCCTGGGCCGCTTCATCACGGCTTTCGGGCCCGCGGGTTTCTGCAACTTCTGGGCCGTGATGAACGGCGGCAGCTACTCCACCAATCCAGCGGGGGGCGACCTGGGCTACATCAGCCAGGTCAATGACGGCTACCGGTACCAGCCCCGGGCCTCCTACTGGGCCATGAAGATGCTGACGAACGATTGGGCCCTGCCCGGGGATGCCAACGCCCATGCGCTGGTGCAGACATCCGTCAATGGCGCGCCCGCCACCCAGCTGACCGCCTACTCGGACTACCGGCCCGACGGCGTACTCTCCCTCGCCGTGGTGAACAAGGACCCGGCGACGGCGTTCAACGCGGTGGTGAACGTGGGCCCCTTCGTGGCCAACGACACGGCCTCGGGCTGGATGCTCGACTCCTCCAACTACCAGTGGGTGGCAACGGGCGCCCCGCCCTACCACGCCTCCCCCAATAATCCGCCCACGGCCTTCACGGTCACGGGCACGGGAGGTTCCTTTCCCGTGACCTTCCGGCCCTATTCCGTCTCGGTCCTCCAGTTCACCAACTCGGGCCAGCCCACGAACACCCCACTTCCAACCCCCACGATCACCGCCACCCCGACGGCCACCTTTACACCCAACTATGGGCCCGCGACCCTGGTCGATGATTTCGAGGACCTGGCCCGGGACGGCGTGCCCCCGGCCCGGACCAACCTCTGGAACGGCACCTGGAGCATTTCGGTGGCCTCCAACAGCGGCGCCACCGTCCAGTACGGGGTTGCCGGCGCGGCGGGCACCAGCCACGCCGCCAGCGTCTTCGGGACCATTGGCGCCTCGCCCACGCCCGGCTGGTTCAACTACACCACGAGCCTGGCCGGCCAATGGCCCTCCACTCCCTTCAACCTGGCCGGCGGCGGGCTGGTGGGCCTGGAGTTCTGGTTCTACGGCGACGGGGCCTCCTACCGGGTCACCGTGCCAAGCCAGGTCGTCACCGACTACGATTACTACGGCGTTCAGATCACCCCACCCAAGGGCCAATGGACTTTCTACCAAATCCCCTTTGCTCAGATGACCCGGCAGGGATGGGGCACCCAAACAGGCCTTCCGGTGACTTTCGGGGGATCGGATGGTACCGGGGTCCAATTCTCCATCCAGAGCGCGGGGACCTTTTCCTACCAGGTCGATCAGGTCGGCTTCTATACCGCCGCCGGGGCTTCCCCGACCCCGACCCCCGCCACAAGCCAGAGCCCCACGGCCACGCCCTTTCCCCAGGGGGCCGTCCCTGTGGTTTATCCCAACCCCTGGCGTGGGCAATATCCCGCCGAGGTCCAGCTCTGGTTGAAGGAGGCAGGGGCTGTCCGGATAACCATCTTCACCACCC
>JAICXI010000308.1 GCA_025980505.1 bacterium
CACCAGGCCGTCGATGCCCTTGGCGATTTGGTTTTCAATCAAGGCTTCCAGGGCGGCGTAATCCACTTGCCCGTTTTTGAAAGGCGTTACCAGCGCGGTATAGGCACCTCGAAACATTCTTTTGACCGATCCTTTGCCCCAAAATAAGAAAACCCCCTGGAAGGGGGTCGGCGTCGATTGGAAGTTATCTTAGGGAATTTTTCCGGCGGTCGCAAGCAAAGTTTGGACGGAAGGTCAGGACCATATTTTTTCGAGCCGCACCAGGTCCTGCCAGGTCTGCCTCTGCCTTGCCACCTGGAACCGGGTTCCCCGCACCACCACCTCGGGCGGAAGGGGCCGGGCGTTATAAGTGCTGCCCATGACGCTACCGTAGGCTCCGGCTGAGAAAACAACCAGCAAATCCCCCCTTCGGGCCAGCGGCAACTTGCGGTTCTTGGCGAAGAAATCGCCCGATTCGCAGATGGGGCCGACAACATCCACGGTTTTCACGGGCTTTTGCGGGCCCAGGGCCGGGGCAATGCGGTGGTAGGCGTCGTACAAGGACGGCCGGATCAACTCGCTCATTCCCGCATCCACGATATAAAAGGTCTTGGAGCCGCTTTGCTTGACGTAGATAACCCGCATGAGCAGGACGCCCGAATTGCCTGAAATAAAGCGCCCCGGCTCCAAAATCAGGGTGGCGTTGAGCCTCTGGATGACCGGGAGGACCAGCCGTGCGTATTGGGAGGCCTTGGGCGGCTTTTCACCCCGGTAATCGATGCCGTATCCCCCGCCCAAATTGACCGTGTGGATGGCGAACCCCTCCCGGCGCAGCCGCAGGACGAGTTTCTCCACCACCCGGGCGGCCATCCCGACCGGCCCGGTCTGCGTCATTTGGCTTCCGATATGGGCGTGCACCGCGGTCCAGCGCACCGACCGGCATTCCCGGACGGTTTTCATCACCAGTTCCAGGTCCCCCAAGTAAACGCCGAACTTGGTCTCCTTCTTTCCCGTGGTGATGTAATGGTGGGTGTGGGGGTCCACGTCCGGGTTGAAGCGGATGGCAATGGGCGCTATTTTTTTCATCTTCCGGGCCACCTCGTTGATGGCCTTGATTTCCGGGATCGATTCCACGTTGAAATAACCGATGCCTTCCTTCAAGGCATAGGCGATCTCATCGTCGGTTTTGCCGACGCCGGCGAAAATGACCTTCTCCGCGGGCACGCCGGCCTTGCGGGCCTTAAACAATTCCCCGCCCGAGACCACGTCGGCGCCGGACCCCAACCGGGCCAGGGCCCGGATGACCGACAGGTTGCCGTTGGCCTTCAGGGAGTAGGCCACCAAATGGGGCACGGACCGGTAGGCGCGGTCGATTTCACCGAATTGGGACTCAAAGGCCGGCAGGCTGTAGACGTAGCAAGGCGTGCCCACTTTTTCCGCGATGCGGGAAAGGGGCACTCCGTCCGAGTGCCAGCGGTTGTTTTTCAAGTGAAAGCCGTGCATCCTGAACCCCCGGGTTTTAGAGCTTCAAAAACCGCTTTTGGATTTTCGCCAGTTCCTTCTTCAAAAAAACGGCCTGTTGGGCCACGTTCTTCGGCGAAGTGCCGCCGACGGCCTTCTTTTGGTGGACCGACCGGAAAACGGAAAGGCGCCGGGCCGTCCCTTTCGGGAAAAACCTGCAGAATCGGTCCAATTCCGCGTCGGTCAGGTCCTGGAGCCTTTTTTCCCGTTCCAGGCAATAACGCACCACCCGGCCCACCACCTCATGGGCCTTGCGGAAAGGCATGCCTTGTTGCACCAGCACGTCCGCCAAGTCCGTGGCCAGGAGCGTCAAGTCCCGGTCCGCGGCCCTTTCCATCCGCTCCCGGTTGAACCGGAGGGTGGCCAGGAAACCTTCCATGGTCTTCAAGGAAGCCGTCACCGTGTCGGCCGAGTCGAAAACGAATTCCTTATCCTCCTGCAGGTCCCGGTTATAGGCCAGGGGCAGGCCCTTCAACACCGTCAAGAGGCCCATCAGGTTGGCGAAGACCCTTCCCGCCTTGCCCCGCACCAGTTCCGCCACGTCCGGATTCTTCTTTTGGGGCATCAGGCTGGAACCCGTGGCAAAGGCATCGTCCATTTCAAGGAACCCGAATTCATGGCTGGCCCAGAGGACCAGGTCCTCCGAAAGCCGGGAAAGGTGCATTTGCGTGACCGCGGCTGCGGACAGGAAATCCACGTAAGCGTCCCGGTCCGACACCGCGTCCAGGCTGTTTTGGAACACGGATTTCAACCCCAGCTTTTTCGCGGTGAAAAGGCGGTCGAAGGGGTGGTTGGTGCCGGCCAGGGCGCCCGAGCCCAAGGGCAGGGCGTTGGCGCGGTCCCAAGCCGTGAGGAACCGGTCCAGGTCCCGCGTGAGCATGAAGGCGTAGGCGGCCAAATGATGGCCCAGGGTAACGGGCATGGCCCTTTGCAGGTGGGTGTAGCCCGGCATCAGGGTGCTTTTTTCCCGAAGCGCCAATCGCGCCAGTGTGGCCACCAGCCGGCTCCCCGCCCGCACGGCTTCCCCCACCGCGTGCCGTAAATAAAGCCTGAAATCCGTGGCCACCTGGTCGTTGCGGGAGCGGCCCGTGTGCAGCTTGCCGCCCAAAGGCCCCACCAAACGCACCAGGGCCCTTTCCACGGCCGTATGGATATCCTCCATGCCGGTATCCAGGGGCAATTTTCCGGCCGCCAGGAGCTTTTTGATTTGTTGAAGCCCGGCTATGAGCTTATGGCCCTCGGCGGCGGTCAAAAGCCCGGCCTTGACCAGGGTTTGGACATGGGCCAGGCTTCCCTCGATGTCGAAGGGCCCCAACCGGCGGTCGAAGGAAATCGACTCGGTAAAGGCCTCGACTTGAGGATGGGTGGACTTTTGGAATCTCCCGCCCCACGTTTTTTTCATTTGGAACCCCTTCCGTCAACTTCCAACGCTAAGCCACAAAAAAAGGTTGTCCTGAAATTTCGTGGTTTCGTGTTGGATTCATTTTTTCTTTCGGTTCACCATTCCGACCACCTTCATCGGAAGGCCGAAAAGCCGGATGAACCCTTCGGCGTCCTTTTGGTTGTAAACCGCGTCCTCCCCGAAGGTGGCCAGGTCCTGCCGGTACAGGGAATAAGGCGACCGGGCGCCCGTGGCCGTCACGCGGCCCGGGTTCAATTCCACCCTGACGTCCCCCGTCACGTTCCTCTGGGCCTGCCCGAAGAAGGCTTCCAGGCCGTCCCGCAGGGGCGAAAACCACTGGCCGTAGTAAATCAACTCGGCGTATTTCACCGAAAGCACCTGGCTGAAATGGAGGGTTTCCCTCTCCAGGGTCAGGCTTTGCAGCGCCCGGTGGGCTTCGTAAAGCACCGTGGCCCCCGGCGACTCGTAAACGCCCCGGCTCTTCATCCCGACCAGCCTGTTTTCCACGATGTCGATCCGCCCGATGCCGTAGGCGGCCGCCAGCTTGTTCA
>JAICXI010000330.1 GCA_025980505.1 bacterium
ACATCTACTGGCAAAACCCCGGGGACTCGGGCCAAACCCCTTCCGTCACCTGGAACCTGCCCGACGGTTTCACGGCCGGGGACTTCCTCTGGCCCATCCCGCAGAAACTGCCGTTGGCCTCCCTGGCCGACTACGGCTACAAGAACGAGGTGCTCCTCATGGTGCCCCTGACGGCCCCCGCCGACCTGAAGCCCGGCCACTTCGTCCGCCTGACCTGCCACGTCCGCTGGCTGGTGTGCAACGAAATCTGCATCCCCGGCGACGTGCAATTGAACCTGCGCCTCCCCGTGCGGAAACACAAGCCCGCCTCCAGCTCCCGGCACGGTTTTCTTTTCCAGGCCACGCGCCACAACCTGCCGCAGGAAATGCCCGACGACTGGAAGGCCTTCGGCACGGTGGGGAAAAAGGAGTTCCACGTGACCTTTGAAACGGGGGCGCCCTTTTCCAAATCCGCCACGGCCTCCTTCTTTCCCCTGCATCCCAACCAGATCGAGAACGCCCCGGCCCAACCTTTCCACGCTTCCGGCACCTCCTTTTCCCTGGGCTTGAAACGCTCGGACCAGCTATTGAAAAACACCGAAACCCTGGAAGGCCTGCTGGTCCTCCAGGAAAAAAAGAAACCCGCCAAGGGCTACTGGGTGACCATCCCCTTGTCGGGCGAATAAATTCAGGCGCCGGCGGATAGCGGTCGGCTGTCAGCCGAAAGCCAAAGGCCGGATTTTCCGCGGAGGACCGGCGATTCCATGCTCTCAAACAGGAGGATGAAAATGGGGACTTTTAAGCAGTGGCTTTTGGCGCTGGCGTTTTTAGGGACCGGTCCGGCGGTTTGGGCCGCGCAAGTGGGCAACCCGGCGCCCGACTTCACGGCCACCGACAGTTACGGCAAGCCGCACAAGCTTTCGGAGCTGAGGGGGAAATTCGTGGTCCTGGAATGGCACAACCAGGGCTGCCCCTTCGTGAAAAGCCAGTACAAGGGCAAGATGCAGAAGTTGCAGGAGACATGGACGAAAAAAGGCGTGCAGTGGTTCACCGTCCTATCCTCCGCGCCCGGCTTGGAAGGTTACGCGACGGCTTCCCAGGCCAACGAGGACGTGAAAAAACACAAGTCCGGCGTCACGGCCGTTTTCCTGGACCCCAAGGGCACCCTGGGCCGCGCCTACGGCGCCAAGACCACGCCCCATATGTTCGTCATCGACCCCAAGGGCGTCCTCATTTACGACGGGGCCATCGACAACGCGCCCCTCGCCGATGCGGTGATCACCAAGACCGACGCGGGGGAACCTTACGTGAATTACGTGGACCGGGCCCTGACCGAAGCCGCCGTGGAAGGCAAGAAGGTTTCCCTCCCCACCACCCCTCCCTACGGCTGCCACGTGAAGTACAAGGATTGAGGCGGGACGGCGGATGGCGGTCGGCTACCGGCCCGCGGGCTATCCGCTCGACGCCGGGGCCCTTCGAGATGACGGCAAGGTCCCAAACTTTTAAGGTTTTTTAAAGGGCGGCTTTTTCCAAATCCCCACCGGTTCGCCCTTCCGGTTGTCCTGGTGGTGAAATAGGTTTCATGGAAAGGTTATTTTTCCGGCTTCGCCGCCGTGGGCGAAGGTGAATCCGGGTCCACGACCTTCTTGAACCAATAGCCGGAATAAAAAATCCGGGTTCCATCCTCCCCTTCCACCGCGTGCAGCGTGCCGCCGTCGCCGTAAAAGAGGCCTGGCACCATGGCGTCCTCCCCCGACAGGGGCAGGAGGGCCACCTTGAAGTCCCGGTCCTTGACGTCGAAGGCCTTGAAGGAAACCTTCATGGCCGCCGCCAGGAAACCGTCCTTCTCGCCCAGGGAAACCGACTCGAAATCGATCTGGCCGTCCGGGTTTTCCAGGACGTAGTCCCCCTCCCGTTCCTTCCAGGCCTCCGGGATCTCCACGGGCCGGATCTTTTGCAGCGGCAGGGGGTAATGCAGCCCCCCGAGGACCGCCATATCCTGCCCCCTGCTGGAGGAGAAGGTAAGGGGGTATTGGGGAAGGTCCACGGGGAAAAGCAGCAGGAAAACCAGGTGGGGTATGAAGGTGTCCTGGGAGACGGGCAGCAGGTCCAGTTGGTGGCCCGAGAGGTCGGCCGCCAGGTGCTTGTCCTGCCGGGTGATTTTCGTCAACTGGCCCAGGGCCGAATAGGTTCCGGCGTAGCGGTCCAATATCCCGGCCGGGACCTCCACGGTCTTGGGCATCTCGATTTTTTTCTTTTCCAGGTTTTCCGCCATGCCGTACTTGGACCGCAGCAGGAGTTTCAAGGCGCACACCGAGATGTCGTCGATCACCCGGGAAGCTTCCTGGGTGTTGGAAAGCACCACCACACCCAGTTTTTGCTTGTCCAGGACCACCACCTCGGAAACGTAAGGCGGGTATTCGCCGTCATGCCAGGCCGTGGACTCCGAGCCCTCCACTTGCAGCCCGCCCATCAGCCAACCCATGGCCACCCTGCGCCCGAAATCCATGGGTAAATCCGGGTATTGGGGTTCGAACAAGGTATCGATGGTTTTCTGTCCGAAGGGCTTATCCCCCGACGGGCCCCCGCCGAAAAGATACCGGACGAACCTGGCCAGGTCGGAAACGCTGGAAACCAGCCCCGCAGCCGGGATGTCCCTCAGGTAAAAGGGCGCCATTTCATTTCCCTTGCGGTAGCCCTTGGCGAGGACGGCCCCGGCGGGCAGGTCGTTTCCGAACGAGGAGGAAACCATGCCCAGGGGCTCCAGCAGGTCCCTCCGGAGGGCGGCGGCGAAGTCCTCCTTTTTCCGCAGCTCCACCAGGCGGCCCAGGAGGTCATAGTCCACGTAGGAATACTTGTAGAAGGTCTGGGGCGGCGCCACCAGGTAATCGGACTTCAGTTCCTCCACCAGCGCCTTGAGGCTTTCCGGTTTTTCCACCCAAAGCCCCTTGAGGAAGAAGCCCGGCAGGCCCGAGTGGTTGGCCAGCAGGGAGCGCACCGTGATGGCCTTGGCGCGCTTGAAACGGCTGTGGACGGAAAAACCGGGGAGGTACCTGGAAAGGGGCCGGTCCAGCCCCACCTTCCCCTCTTCGGCCAGTTTCAGCACTTCCGCGGCGGTCAGGATCTTCGACACCGCGCCCACGCGGTAAAGGGTGTCGGAGGTGGCCGGAATTTTCCGGGAATCATCCGCGTAGCCGAACCCGCGGGCCCAGACGATTTCCTTGCCGTCCACCAGGGCGATGCTCAACCCCTTCACATGTTCCTTG
>JAICXI010000148.1 GCA_025980505.1 bacterium
AACTTCACCTAAGCTTTAGAGGCCGCTTCGGCTGTTCATAAGAATCAGGAAAGCCTCAAACAGCAATTTTTAGAGGTTCCCATAATTCGATTTTCCGGGTTTAAAGAGAGAAAAGTGATGGACGACTTGAATGCCCGCCTGAAGGCTGCCCGCCTGTACCTTGTGACCGACCAGGAACTTTCGGAGAGCCATGATACGCCCGCGACCGTGGAAGAAGCCCTGAGGGGCGGGGTGGACATCGTCCAACTGCGGGAATATTCCCTCGCCGATTCCGAACTTTTAACCATGGCGCGACAGGTGCGGGAGATGACCCGCGCCCATGGCGCCTTGTTCATCGTGAACAACCGGCCCGATATCGCCCGCCTTTCCGGCGCGGACGGCGTCCACTTGGGGCAGGAGGACCTTTCCGCGGCCGAAGCCCGGGCAATCCTGGGGGAGGGGAAGTTGGTGGGTGTTTCCACCCACGCACTGGGCCAGGCGGCAAAAGCCGCGGCGGACGGGGCCGATTACATCGGCGTGGGACCGGTTTACCCCACCCAAACCAAGAAGGACGTGGTGCCGCCGGTGACCCTGGACTATGTCCGGCAAGTCAGCCAGGCGGGCCTGGCCCTCCCTTTTTTCGCCATCGGCGGGATCAAGCTTCACAATGTGGAGGAGGTCTTGAAAGCGGGCGCCCGGAGGGTGGCCGTTGTTACGGGCCTTGTGAAAACCCTCAACGTCCGGAAAATGGCGGGTGAATTCAAGGAAATCCTCCTAAAATACCCGCTGGCTTGAGAGGAAGTGAGGCGTTAGGAACGGGGAGTTGAAAGCCTTGAGCTCCGGACTTCAAGATACTCTTGATGACCATTTGAAAAACTTTAAAACCGATCGGTTTCGATGCGTTGTGAACCTGTCGTTTCGATCCGCGAATGGGGCGGCGAACCCTTCGATCCGCTTTGCTCGCTCAGGGTGTTGCAATCCCAGCCTGCGGTGAGCGACCGCAGGGAGGCGAACCATTCATGGGTGGTTTAAGGTTGTGGATTTTGCCTGGGGCAAAACCCGTCATTTTCAACCGGGATCGCTTCGTCAGGAGCGCCCCAATGCCCGCGGGACATACCTCGCAACGACCGATAATGTCTTTCCGGAAAATATGGGCCTTGGCCGTTTTTCAAGAAGTTCCCGGCCTTGGGTCGGGCGCCTAACCTTTGTAACTTCCGACTCGGTACCGAAGCCCCCTTGAGTTGGCCCGGGGGTGGAACTATAATTTGATAAAGAGATTTCGGAGAGGTTGACCATGCTTCGTCCTATCGTGCTTTATCCCGATCCCCGGCTCAAGATGAAGAGCAAAGCCGTCCTCCAGTTCGGCCCCGAGCTCAAGGAATTGGCGGCGGATATGACCGAAACCATGAGGGATGCCTGCGGCGTGGGCCTGGCGGCCATCCAGATCGGTGAACCCATCCGGATGATGGTGATGGACGAGCATTACGACCAGGAAGACAAAGGGGAGTCCCTGGTGATGTTCAATCCCGAGGTTTTGGCGGAAGAGGGCTCGGAGACAATCGAGGAAGGCTGCCTTTCGATACCCGATGTGCGGGAAGATGTGGAACGTTCATTCAAGGTCAAGGTGAAGTACCGGGATTTGGGGGGGCTGGAAAAGGTTTCGGAGTTTGAAGGCCTCCTTGCCCGTTGCGTCCTGCATGAGATCGACCATATGAACGGCCAGCTCTTCATCCAAAGGGTCCCGGCCGTCAAGCGCCTGTTCCTGAAAAAGCAACTGGATCATCTGAAGAAGAACTACCAAGAAGCGGTCCGCCTTTAACCACGGCTCCCGGCCGCGGGCTTGCGCCTTCGTTTTTAATACTTATCGGCGAATTTTTCGGCTAAGCTTTCCCAATGAATCGACCTTTTCGCATTCTTTTCATGGGCACGTCGGATTTTGCCGTGCCCGCCCTTGAGGCCCTTCATTCCGCCGGTTACGCCATCCCCCTGGTGGTCACCCAGCCGGACAAACCGGCCGGCCGCGGCCTTGAGTTAAAGGCATCCCCCGTGAAAAAAAAGGCGCTGGAGCTGTCCCTGGAGGTTCTCCAGCCGGAAAAGGTCAAAACGCCGGAGCCGGTGCAAAGGTTGCAGTCCCTTGCCCCCGACGTGACGGTGGTGGCCGCCTATGGCCAGATTTTGCCGCCGTCCGTCCTTCAAATCCCGAAAATCGCCTGCCTGAACATCCATGGCTCCCTCCTGCCCCGGTACCGCGGGGCGGCGCCCATCCACTACGCGGTCATGGCCGGGGAACCGGAAACGGGAGTGACGATCATGCACATGAACGAAAAAATGGACGAGGGCGACATGCTGTTGGTCAAGAAAACGCCCATCGGCCCCGCGGAAACCACCGGGGAAGTGCATGACCGCCTGGCCCGGTTGGGCGCGGAAGGCCTGTTGGAAGCGTTGGCGCTCTTGGAACAGGGGAAAGCCCCCCGCACGCCGCAGGATCATTCCAAGGCCACTTATGCCCCGAGCTTAAAGAGGGAACAATGCCGCATTGAGTGGAAGAAAGACGCCCGGGCCGTCGTGAACCAGGTCCGGGGCCTTTCGCCGTGGCCGGTTGCGGAAACCCGCTGGAAGGACAAGGACTTGAAGATCCATTCGGCGGCGTTGGAAACAAGGGACGGGCCCGGATCGCAACCGGGCCGGGTCGTTTCCGTCGGCAAAAACGGGGTGGGAGTGGCAACGGGGGCGGGGGTGGTCCTCGTGACCTGGATCCAACCGCCGGGCAAGCGCAAAATGAGCGCCTACGATTTTACGCTCGGACATCCGGATTTCCAGCCGGGTGAGATTTTGTCTTGAAAAGCTGTAACAAATCTTGACCACGGGGACACAGAGGCACCGCTTCAAATTCGCGTTTGTTTTCCCCGCCTTTCGGATTTTAACTGCGCCTGCGTGTCTCTGTGGTGAATAGGGTTTTTGTCGCTGTCGCTTAGGTCGGCGCTACGAGGTTCCGGCCCTGCAACGACTGATAAAATAACGAGGAAAAGGCTTTGAAATGAAACCCAACGCTTCGAACCGCCCTTCCGGGCCGCCCCGGAAAGATTCAGGGCGCGCCAAGGGCCGCTATAAACCCACCGGGGACCGGCCTCCCCAATCCTCCCGTCCCCGCTTTGCCAAAGGAGGGAAGCCGGGGGGCGCCGCGGGTCGTCCCGCCCTTTCCGGAAAGGGCGCGGGCGGAAGTTCAGGTTCCCGTGGAAGCACGGCGCGTCCCCCCCGCAGGTTCGGGGGGATGAACCGCACGGCCGGACCCGCTCACCGGTCCCCGGCTTCCCGCCGGGATAGCGGGGATGTTTCCCCTTCCCGATTGGAGGCGGCAAGGGCCCTTTATAGCCTGGACAAGGGGGGCAAGGTGGCCGATGTTCTGGAAAAACCGAGGGGATTGAAACCCGAGGATGAATCCCTCCTGCGGGAATTGGTTTACGGTTGTACGCGTCAAAAACGCCTGCTGGATTACCATTTGAACGGCCTTTGCCAGAGCCCCTTTGAAAAATTGCCCGTGGAGGTGAAAATTTCCCTCCGCTTGGGTCTTTACCAGCTCCTTTTCCTGGACCGGGTGCCGGCCCACGCCGCCGTCCACGAGTCCGTGAACCTGGCCAAGAAGGGCGGGCAGGAAGCCTTGAGCGGTTTCGTGAACGCAGTGCTACGGAACGCCGAACTCAAAAAAAGCTCCTTTGAAATCAAGGGCGACAGCGATTCCGATAGGCTGGGGATCCGTTACTCCCACCCGACTTGGCTCGTTAAGAAATGGGCCAAGCAATATGGCGATGGGAAGACCGAGGAAATCCTGGCCGCGGACAACAAGCCCCATCCGGTTTACCTGCATGTGAAACCGGGTGCCGAGGAAAAAGTGAAAACCGGGCTGGAAAGCCAAGCCGTCCGGGTGGCCCGGCTGGAGTGGCCCGCGGGGACCTTTGCCTTGAAAAGCCACGAGGGGGGACTTTTCAGCGGGGAAAGTTTCCAACAAGGGGATTGGATCGTGCAGGACTGGGTGCCCCAAGCCATGCTCCAGCTTTTACCCCTGGAACCGGGCCAAAGGATCTGGGATGTTTGCGCCGCGCCCGGGGGGAAAACCATCGCCTTGGCTTGGAAAACGGGGGAAAGGGGCCAAGTGATGGCCACGGACGCCTCGCCGGACCGGCTGAAGCGGCTTTCGGAAAACCTGAAAAGGGTGGCTTTGAAGAACGTGACGGTTTTCGAGGGGGATGTGCGCAAGATCCCACCTTCCCAAAAGTTCAGCCTGGCCTGGGTGGACGCGCCTTGCAGCGGCACGGGAGTGCTTTCCCGGCGGGCGGATTTAAGGTGGCGGCTCAATCCCCGGGATATCCAGTCCCAGGTGGGACAGCAACAGGACCTATTGGAAGAGGCCCAGGGGCACCTTTATTCCAAGGGTTACCTCGTTTACAGTACCTGTTCCCTTGAAAAAGAGGAAAACCAGGAAATCGTCCAGTCCTTTTTGAAAGGCCATCCGGAATACAAGGCGATGGTGTTGCCGGTGCCGGAAAACCGGCCCGAGATTTTGAGGGAAGAATGGGGGCTTGTCTTTTTGCCGACCGCCGAGCACGACGGTGGGTTCCTGGCGGTCCTTCAAAAGGTCTGAAAGCCGGCCGGACTTAAACGGCTCCCGGTTGCAGCGGGCGTTTTCGTTTCCTATACTGCAGGTCTTCCGGTACCCAACCGAAAAAGGGAGTTCCTTTGAAAATGGTTTGGCTGATTTTATCCTTCCTTTCCTTCCCCCTGGCCGCTTGGACGGGCGGCGTCCATTACGACCTCATCCTTAAAAACGGCCTGGTGGTGGATGGCTCCGGCCTGCCGCCCTATCGGGCGGATGTGGCCGTTTTGGGGGGCAAAATCGCAAAAATAGGGGCCTTGGACCCCGCCCAGGCCGGGGATGTGGTGGATGCCTCGGGAATGGTGGTGGCGCCCGGTTTCATCGACATCCTCTGCCATAACGATCTTTTATGGACCCTCTCCGAACAGGAAAGGGCCATTCGCGAAGGGGTGACTTCGGGTTTGGCGGGGAACTGCGGCTTTTCCGTTTTGGATGTGGACAAAAACCTGGCCAAGGTGGCCCGGCAACGCAGCCTTTTGAACTTGGGCACACTGATCGGCCAGGGCAGCGTGCGGGACTGGTTCGTCAAAACCAACCGGCAAAAGCCCCCTACGGCCCGGGAAATGGCGGACATGAAGCTCTTCGTGAAAGGCGCCTTGGCCGCCGGTGCCTTCGGCCTTTCCAGCGGGCTGGGTTATGATCCAGGGGAATGGTGCCAGCCCCCGGAACTCGAAGACCTGGCTTCGGTCCTGTCCCAGTTTCCCCACGCGGCTTATTACACCCATATCCGCAATTACCGCTCCAACGTGCTGGAGGCCATCAAGGAGGCCCTCCAGGTGGGCGCCACCGCCAAAGTGCCGGTGGTCATCCAACACCTTTTGTTCAAGCTCCCCAGCAATTGGGACCAAACCGAAAGCGGACTGTTGCTCTTGGAACAGGCCCGGGAAAAGGGGGAGGATGTTTACGCCACCGTGTATCCCTACGACTTCTGGGGAAACGAGGTCCAGATCCCCCTTTACCAGTTCCTTTATTTGCAACCGGATGCCGCCCGGTGGGATTACTACCGCAGCGACGCCAGGATCGC
>JAICXI010000130.1 GCA_025980505.1 bacterium
AAAGCTTGTGGCGGTCCTCGGTTTTAATGCCGATCCCCGTGTCCTCCACTTCCAGGCGGAAAAAGCCGTCCCCGGCAGGACCGGCCTTGATCCGGACCTTGCCGTTCTCGGGGGTGAGCTGGTTGGCATTGGAAAGGGGGTGGTAAAGCTCCTGCTTGTCCTTGCCGCTGTCCAGGATGACCTTGGGCAGGGAGGGATCGATTTGGACTTCCACGGCAATATGCTTACCCGCGGCCAGACCCCGCAGGACTTCCTTCACCTCGGTGGTCACCTTGTCCACGTCCATGGCCTCGGGGCGGAATTCCATCTTGCCCGCCTCGACC
This sequence comes from bacterium, assembly GCA_025980505.1. Lineage (GTDB taxonomy): Bacteria > Oederibacteriota > Muellerivitia > Muellerivitales > Muellerivitaceae > JAICXI01. The sequence continues at coordinate 324 of JAICXI010000130.1, forward strand.
TTGGTCAGGTCCAGGACGTCGTTGATCAACTGCAGCAGGTGCCGGGCGCTGGTGAGGATGTCGCCCAGGTATTCCTTGTGTTCGGCCGACAGGGGCCCGATCTTTTCGTTTACCATCAACTCGGAAAAACCGATGATGGCGTTCAAGGGCGTGCGCAATTCGTGGGACATGGTGGCCAGGAATTCGCTCTTCAGCCGGTTGGCCTCCTGCATGCGGCGGTTGTCTTCCTCCAATTGCCGCTTGCGCTCGGTGATGTCGCGGATGGCGGCCGTGACGAAAAGGCCTTCGGCCGTTTCGGTGGGGCTGAGGGAGATTTCCGCGGGGAACTCGGTGCCGTCCTTGCGCAAGGCATAAAGGTCCAGGCCCGCGCCCATGGGCCGCGATTTGGGGGCTCCGAAGTACTCCTTGCGGTGGCTGGGATGGCTCCCGCGGAACCGGTCGGGGATGAGGGTCTCGATTCGCTTGCCGAGCAACTCTTCCCTTTTGTAGCCGAAGAGGATCTCGGTCTGGGCGTTGACCAGCACGATCCGCCCGTCGTTCCCCACAATGATCATGGAGTCCGGCGCGGCTTCCAAAATCCCCCTAAAGCGGTTCAGTTGTTCGCGGGTTTCCTGGAGGCTTCGGAGACTGGCCGGGGACTCCCGCTTGAGCTTTTTTGTTTTCAATTTGGGTGTTTTTCTTATTTTCATAGGCTCTTTGGCCCATCCACCCGTGGATGGAACTCGGCAAGGGATAAAGTCGAAAAATTCTACCGTTTTAGGGGATGGGTTCCAAGGAAAAGGGTAAAAAAGGGCCTGGAAGAAGCCTCGTTCGCCCTTTAATGGCGGCAACCGGCGGGATTTTGACAAGCCCCGGAAGGAATTTCTCTGAACCGGCAGGTCAAAAAGCCGGCCCAGACCCCCTTTTCCGGTCCAATAGGACCCCAGGTCCTTCCGACCAATGCGCCCTGGCCAGGACTTCTCTAAAGCAGGGTGCTAAAAAGTATTTCGGAACGATGCACTTGGCGTCCGTTTCCAACAACCCTCGCCCCTTGCGTCGTGGTTTGGGTGGGCCATAGGGGTTATTCCCTAGGAGAGCTTTTGGGGAGATGGGGTGGGTGAGGGGTGTGGTGAAACCCATGAAATCACCCTCACCCCGGCCCTCTCCCCTCGAGGGAGAGGGGGATGGACGTCAAATCAACCGCAAACGGACGCCAAGTGCATCGTTCCCAAGTATTTTTCAGCGCCCTGTTAAGGCTGGATCATCGGCTCGGGGAAGATCAGGCGGTCTATTTCGGGTAACTTGTGGTGAATTTGGATCCATTGATGGCCGGTGGCCTCCAGGCTCTTGGCGAGGGAGCAGGCCAGGTGTTTCATGAGTTCGTAACCCAAGAGGGGATATCGTTCCATTTTGGCCAGGACCGGTTTGCTTTCCAAGGCCAGGGTTTCCACTTGGGTCTTGGCTTGCGCGTCAAAGTTCCATTCATAGGGGGGAAAGGCCCAGGACCACCCCAGGTTTTCCCCCTTACCCAGGTTGGCCACCGTCACCGGGCACTCCTTGCCTTTTTTCAAAAATCCGACGGCCACGATTCCGTTTTCGATGAGAAAAAGGTGCCTGGCCGTTTTGCCCTGGCGGAACAGGATGTCGCCCGGCTTGAAGGCCATGGGAATGGCATCCTCGGCCAAGAGCCGGATATTGTCCGCCGATAGGCCCTTTAAAAAGCGATGTTTTTCCAATCTTTCCTCGAGGACGACCATGGCGGTTCCTTTCGCGAAAAAAACTTGGATTTGATTATCCTTCCCGGCCGGCGGGCATTTTATGAGTGCAGTCATAATCAAAATACCGGTTCAAGCTTATTCTTCGGGGTAAAGTCGGATCCATTACGCTTCGAACCGGGCTTCACGAGGATTCCTTTGACGGATACACCCCCACAAAACATTATGGAACTAAACCAAATCCACCACCAACTCGACGAACTGTTCTTCCAACACCAAACGGAATTGTTGAAGGGGGATTACCTTCGGGCCAAAGCCTTGTTGAAGACCTTCGAGGAAGCGCTGTTGAACCACATGAAGGAGGAGGAGGAAATCCTCCTGCCCCTTTACCGCGAAAGGGCCGCCAACATCCGCGGCGGCAACTCCGACCTTTTCAACGCGGAACACAAAAAAATACTGGAATGGCTCAACCGGATCAAGCTGCGGGCCCACCGGCTCCAGAAATTCCCCGACCTGAGGACCGTCATTTCACTCCTGGATGACGAAGCCCACTTCAAGAAATACATCGAGCACCACACCTTGAGGGAGGACCGCATTTTTTACCCCGAGGTGGACCGGGTCACGACCCCGCAGGAAAAAATCGCCCTGGCGAGACTCCTGACCTTCTCCCTGGACCCCCCTTCCGACCCGAAGTGCCCTTGAGGTCCGGCTTATTTCCTGCGGCGTTTCCAATCCCATGATTCGGATCATAAAACCCTAAGCCCGACGGGCCGAAGATAACCGGAAGGAGGACAGGATGAAAAAATCCCGGCTGTTCGCCCAAATCGGTTTTGTTCTCGGATGGGGAGCGCCCCTCGGGGCCCTGGCTTTGCGCGTCCTCGTCCAACACCCTTCCCTTCCCCTGCCGGATTCGACGGTCCAGGAGTGGTCGCAGTATTCCTTCTTTTACTGGTACATGCTGCTCGGCACTTGTTCCGTCCTGACCTTTGTCGGGTTTCTCCTGGGAAAAAGGGAAGACCGGATCGACTACTTGAAATACCGGGTGGCCCATCCCTCCACGCTCGAAGGCCGCCACCAGGCCCATGACTTCCTCAAACCCCAATTCCAAAAGCACTTGGAACTCAAAAAGCCCATTTCTTCCTTAATCCTTGGCCTGGATTTCTTCGAAAAAATCGGGGACGCTTACGGCGCCCCTTTCAAGGACACGGCCTTGAAGGATTTCACCCGTGCAATTGAGAGCTGCCTGCGCGCAGGGGACCGCGTCATCCCCTATAGCGAAGCGGCCTTCCTGTGCGTTCTCCCCAATTGCGACGAAAAGGCCGCCCGTATCATCTCGGACCGCATCCGCCTTCAAACCTCCAAGCTGGACTTCCCCATCGGCCAATCGCCCATCAAACCCGCCTTCGCCATTGGGATCGTCACGGTTTACGATATCCAGGAAACCAATTACCGCATCATGATCGATGAAAGCGGCAAGAATCTCTTCGAGGCCCAACGCCGGGGTTCCAACGGCACCGTCCAAACCATCTTCGGCAAGCCCAACGCCTGAGGGCCCTTCCCTAAGGCCGGGGACCGCATTTCCCGGCGGGTTCCTTCCCCAACCGGGTGGTCGCTTGGATCACCTGGTTCCTCCCCTTTTGTTTGGCCTTGTAAAGGGCCTGGTCCGAAAGGTCGATCAGGTCGCTGTAACTAAGGCCCCTGTTCCCGTAACTGGTGATCAAGCCGGCGCTGATGGTGATTTTCGTCCGTTTTTTTCCCTTCGTGAAGGAACGCTGTTCCGTCCCCACCCGGATCCGCTCGGCCACCACCCGGGCTTCCTTCATGTCGCAATTGGGCAGGATGCAGAGGAATTCCTCCCCCCCATACCGAACCGCCACATCGCCTTCCCGGAGGTGTTTTTGGATCAAGGAGGCGAAATGTCTCAGGACGCAATCGCCGAAAGGGTGGCCGTAGGTGTCGTTCACCTTTTTGAAATTATCCAAGTCGATCATGAGGCAGGAAATGGGCCGTCTTGTCAAAATGTGTTTGCTGAACTCGATCTTGAAGACCTCGTGCAGGAACCGGTGGTTTCCCAATCCGGTCAAGGGATCGGTCACCACTTCCTTGTTCAGGAGGTCTTGGCGATGACCCAGGAAATACCCGAAAAGGGAAAAGAACAAAGTTGTGGCGACGAACATGTAGTTGAAAAACAGGAAATAATCCCGCCATTCCTGGACCAGGAAGTCGACTAGGGGGGGCCTGGCGTGATCGAGCAGGCAAAGCCCTAACAGCGCGCCCAGGGGGGAACCCAGTCCCAGAAGAAAGCCCAGCACCGCATATAGGTGGCGCTTGCGCACGAATTTGCCTCCGGGCGGATCGGTCCCTCCCCCCGGAAAATAAGATCCAGAGCGCTCGAAAGCCGTCTTTACCTTTCAAACAATAGGACGGATTCGGGGCGATCTCGTGAATGAAGTGGAAACGGGGAAAGGGAGGAAGGGGTCGTTACTTCTCCATTATTCTTGGAGGCGGAAAGTGGATATAAAATCGAACAGGAGGGTGGATTTCCTTCAAACGATTCCGGCATTCGGTGAAAATTCGTTCCTGTGCTTTCAGCCCGGAAGTGGCGATCCAAAGGACGCGGCCTCTTTCCCCAAGGAAAACCGATTCATTCCACCTCCGGAATCATGATTCCCGCACCAAGAGACGGGAACAAAAGCCCTTTACCGCAGGGACATAGGGGCGCAGCTTTAAATTCCCGTATGTTTTCCCCGTTTTTTCAGGTTTCAGCTGCGTCTTCGTGCCTCGATGGTTGGGTTTTGTTACAGCTTCTAAAACCGGAATCAAAAGCGCGGTAAACTTTGAATAGGTGGCAGGAAGAGGCGCTTTATGAAACAGTCCCGTTTGCTCACCTTATTGGGTCTTGGTTTAGGCATGGGTGCCCCTTTTGGGATATTGGCCTTGCGGTTCCTCCTTCACGCCCACTCCCTATCCGTGATGGACTACATTCCCCGGGAATGGGCGGCTTTCCCCTTTTTCTATTGGTACATGTTGGTCGGTACTTGTTTTGTTTTCGCCCTTTTTGGTTTTTGGGTGGGCCGCGAGGATGACCGGCTTATTGAGAAGGACCGTGCGCTTTCCAAGGAGGTTTTGACCGATCCCTTGACCGGCCTGGGCAACCACCGTTTCCTGCACGACACCTTCAAAATCGAGTTCCGCAAGCACCTGGACAGCCGCCAACCCATCTCCTGTCTCATGATGGACCTGGATTTTTTCAAGCGGATCAACGACGCCCACGGCCATCCCTTCGGGGATATGGTTTTGAGGATTTTCTCGCGCATCATCGAGAATTCCATCCGTCGAGGCGACATCGCCACCCGCTACGGTGGGGAGGAATTCCTGTGCATCCTTCCCAATTGCGGGGAGAAAGAGGCGAAAACGGTGGCCGAACGCATCCGCCGGGAGACGGAAAAACAAGTCTTCCGGAACGGGCCCTATGACGCGAAAATAACCGTCAGTATAGGGATCGTGACCAACGACGATCCCCTGGAAACCAACTATCATGTGATGATCGACTCGGCCGACAAAAACCTCTACGAGGCAAAACTTCGGGGCCGCAACCAGGTATTCCAAACGACGATTCCCGGCGTCCCCAACGCCTTCCATCCGCAGAAGCCGGCGGCATAAAAGTCTTGATTTGAAATGATATCCGCCACCTCCCACTTGACGGCCTCAAAAACCGATTTTTGGACCAGGACGCCTCCCCTACCGAGAGGGGCCGGATTTTAGGGGTTATCGCCGGAAACCCAACCTCCAAAACAAATGCTTCCTTGCTTGTTTGTTTATTCCTTTAGGCCCGCAACACGGGCTTTTAAGCCTCCTTTCTTGCGCCTGGGACCAGCCTCAAGTACAAGCTTTTTTTGCCGTTAGAAG
>JAICXI010000118.1 GCA_025980505.1 bacterium
GTCGGTATCAGGGAAGTCGCGGTCATGCTCGGCGTGAAGGTGGAAGTCGGCGTGCGGTTCGGGGTCGAGGTGGGCGTCCAGGTAGCCGTGGAAGTGGCCGACCCGGTGGTCGCCCAGGTTGGAGTGGTGCTGGAAGTGGGCGTCCGGGTTGCGGTACAGGTGGGCGTGGGGGTGGCCGTGGAAGTCGGGGTGTTGGTAAAAGGCGTGGCCGTACAGGCGAAGCAAATGCTTCCCGTCGGGGTGGGCGTCGGGGTTTTGCTGCCCGTCGAGGTGGGTGTGGCTGTGGGCGTAGGCGTCGCGGTGTTGCTGCCCGTCGAGGTGGGCGTGGCTGTGGGCGTATTCGTGGCCGAAGGAACCGGCGTGCCACAGACCAGGATGCCCACGGACATTTCGCTGTCCGGCGGGTACCCGCAGGTGATGCCGTAACTTTCCGCCGCCACCACCACGGAAAGGTTGCCCGGCAAGGCGTTGGACGGCACTTGGATGTTCCAGCCCGCGGTTTCCCCACAGGTGGAAAGGGGTTGGGAGTTGTTGGCGTTCCAGCCGCCCGAGGGGCTCAAGTCGCCCACGTTGGCGCCGTTGGAATCCACCACGAAAAGCTGCCGGGCATCGGGACAGGGTTGGAGGCTCATGAAACCGGCCTGGTTCAAGGCCACCAGGAAGAAGGAATTGGCGTTGGGCTGGGTTTCGCAGTAAACGACCGAGACGGCCACCGATTGGCCCGGGCAGGCCGTGGAAGGGTCGACGGTCAAGGCGCTGATCTGGGTGGCCGCGCCCAGCGGCGCGGCTTCCCCAAGAACCGCTGCCACCCCGAAAATAACGGTGAAAACTTTTTTCATAGGACCCGCTTATACCAGGCTTGGATCATCTTCATCGCGGCTTTGAAACCGGGGAGGCGGATTTCCCCGCCCCCCCGCGTTCCCGGCAATTGCTTGATAAGACCTTGTTATATAAACGACTTGACTTTCGGATTCCGCCCGGGCATCCAGAGGCGTGGAAGGCGGCTTCCCTTGATTCAATTGAGTTGAAAGGAAAAGCAGGATCCGTGCCAATAAAAAATTCCTGCATTTGCGAACGTTTTTAAAACGGTTCGACTCCCGGGGTGGAAAAAACCGTCGTTTGAATTTTGGCAGTTTTGAAAAACTTTTTGAATTCCGGAGCGTTCGAGACCCTTTCCCCAATCCTTCAGCGAAAGGGCGCCCCCTTGATTCTTCATGTTTTTAAAGCGTTTTCGGCCCTATTCCCTTCCTTCGTGGCAAGGGGCAAGGTATCGAGCGGAAACTTTTTCGGCGGGATTTCGAGAAGCGGGGAAATTCGGGGCTCTGTTGTTTTTCTTTCAGTTCCAATGGCTCCCAAACGCAAATAGCGCGCCCGGGAAAGGGCACGCTTAAGAAACAAGAACCGGCCCTTGGGGCCGGCCTTACTTGCTCATCACATGAAGGCACCAAACCGCCTGGGCCAGCCATCCGCCGAAGAGGAAGGCTCCCAAGGCGATGGTCCATTTTGGGATTTTTTTCTCTTCCATGTTTTTCTCCCCGGTCAAAACTTTCAATGCGCTCCAGCCTTTCGACGGGGAAGGTGGAATTTAATCCGAATTTTCCGCTTCAAAAAAAGCGGGCGGATTACATTAGGAGGAAAAGCGGTTTCAGAGGGACCCACCGGATGAAAACCAACCTAAAAACCGGGAAGTATCCCTTCCTAAAAGCAAACACTCTTCGGCTGGCGTGTGCACAGCACGTGACGAAGCGACCCCAGTTTAAATACGCCGTTATGAGGAATTGGCGAAAAAGCTTAAAACCACCCATGAACGGTTCGGCTCCCTGCGGTCGCTCACCGAAGGCTTGGGTTGCCTTGGCCCTGAGTGATCGAAGCGAATCGAAGGGTTCGCCTCAAATTTCGAGGCTCGCAATGACGACTTATCGAAGCATCGGCCGAAAACACAGGAACTTAAGCATGTCGTTCCCTTTGAAAAAAAAGGGAGAGGTATTCGCCTTTGTTAAATAGGGCCAAGGCCAACCCCGTCTTTCAGAGGGGGAAGCCTGCGAAAAGGGACGAATTTCGAAAATGAAGTTGCGTGCCACAAAGGGAGATTCACCGAAAACCCCATTCGAAGCAGGCAATCCGCGGCCCGAATCCTGAAGCGATGGAGTGCGGCTACTTTTCCAGCCCGCCCAGGATACGCTCCCCGTCCTTCCCGTCCAGGACGGTCCACCGGCCGGGCCCGGCTTCGTAATAGAGGACCTCCAGGTGCCGGATATCGAACCAGAGGCCGTGCAGGCCCAAGGCGCGCTCCCGGATGGCGTCCCCCACGCTGGGATAGCCCTTGAGGTGTTCCAGTTGGGCCAGGACGTTGCGGCGCGAGGCTTCGTTGACTTCCAGGCCCGCGGCCTCGGGGCCCACCCCCATCTGGAGCCATTCCTTCAGCGATCCCTCGGGCAGGGCCGCCTGGCCCTTGCAATGGGCGTGCATGGCCCCGCAATCGCTGTGGCCGCAAACGATGATGTCGCGCACCTTGAGCTTTTCCACGGCGAAATCCACCGCCGCAGCCGTGCCCGTTCCCCCGGGGTTGCCGTGCGGGGGCACCAGGTTGCCCACGTTGCGGAGCACGAACAAGTCGCCCGGGTCCGTGGAAGCGAACACGTTGACCGCCACGCGGCTGTCCGAGCAGGCGATAAAAAGAGCGTCGGGCGCCTGGCCCAGAACCAGCCTGCTGAAGGCCTCCTCATAGCCCTGCCGCCGGGTCTCGTGGAACTGGATGATGCCGCGGATAAGTTTCTTCATTCTCTTTCTCTTTCCTTGAACGGGGATGGACGCGGCCCAATCATACCAACGGGGATTTTAAAAATCGAAGGGTTTGGGCCGTTTTTTTAGGGTTTTCCTTTCCCCGGCGGAAAGCCGGGCCCCTCCGTCCCTTTCCGGGAACTTTTGGGCCGCGCCCGTGTCCAACCGGATAGGACGTAACCAACCCATTGGAGAAGGAGAAAAGACATGCGAATCAACAGGATGTTGCCGGTTGCGCTGCTGGCCCTGGCGGCCCCCCACGCCCAGGCCGCGGTCAAGGATTACGCCGTCAAGTGCCGTACCACGATCGTGGAGGACGACCGCCGGATCCACCAGACCCGGCGCCAGGCCTACGGTTTCCGGGTGGAAATCCTGGGCGACAACGGGAACGTGAAGCCCGAGGATCTCCAAGGGAGCCGCCCCTTCGTCACCGCGGAAAAGGGGGAGCGCTATTCGGTGCGGCTTTACAATCCCCTGCCCGTGCGGGTGGCCGTGAACCTGACCGTGGACGGGCTGAACTCCATCACCGGCAAGCCCAGCGGCATTGAGGACGGCAAGAAATGGATCATCGACCCCTACGGTTCCGTCACCATCCCGGGCTGGCAGGTGAGCGGCGGCGAGGCCCGGCGCTTTTTCTTCACGGACAAACCCAAATCCTACGCCAAGTGGCGCGGGGACAACCTGGGGAAGGACCTGGCGGCCAACTGCGGCGTGATCGGTGCGGCTTACTTCTGGGACCAGGGGGAGTTGGACCGCTATTGGGACGACCATCCCACCTACCATTATCCCCACCGGGCCCTGGACATGGACCGCGCCAAAAAATCCATGGCCCTGCCGGCGCCCGCCTGCTCCCAGCCCATGCCGGGCGCCCAAGGGATGAACGGAGGGCAGCCCCGCGACAGGGCCGAGAAGGAACAAGCCGGTACGGGCATGGGTGAAAGCCAATACAACCCCACGGTTGAAGTGGATTTCCACTACGACGCGGGCATGTACTCCCCCGACCAGGCCGTGGTCATTTACTACGACTTCGCCCCGGTCCAGGCGCCCAATCCCTTCCCCGCCTTGGGCTACGCGCCCGAGATGCCGTGATCCCTTAAGGGGGGTCGGCGTGAAGACCCCCCTCAGGGGCCGTACTTGTAGACCTTGGACGCGGCCGTATCCAGGATGTAGATGTCGCCGCTGGAATCGGAAGTGACAGCGTAAGGCCCCTGCAAGCCGGTGAAGGTGTAAACCTTATTCCCGTTCGGCGGTGGGGGTCGCGGTGAAGGTGGATGTCGGGGTTGCGGTGGGCGTGGCCGTCGCCGTGTCCGTGAGCGTTCCGCCGGCGGTGGAAGTGGCTGTGGGCGGGTTAACGGGGAGGGTGGGGCTGTTCTTGCCGGGACACCCGGCTAAGCCGACACAAGGAAGATCAACGGCAGGCCGGATAAGGCCTTGGTGTTTTTCATGGGCTCCCTCCAGGAAAGAATGAGGGAAAATAACCCAACCCCGGAAGGTTGGCAAGACCTTTCCCATAAAGACCTGGAAGCGGCTGTGGTTCCGGCTTATTTGGAGGGGTTTCCCCGGCATTCCACTTATTCTGTGGCCTTGTTTTCCGCCGCCGAAGGCTCCGCCACCAGGCTTCCGTCCGAAAGCCGGTGGACCTTGACCAGCCCGTGCAGGTCGGCGGCCACCTTGAGGGCGATCATGAGCGCAAAACCCGCCTGCTGGGCGTGCAGGGCCAGCACCAGGAACCCCCCGAAGAGCAGCGTCCCATGCATCACCACCACCCTTTTATAAGGCGCGGTCATCAAGTCCCCGGCCTGGGAGGCGCCCGTCAGGTTATTGGCCAGGCGAAGCAAGAGGAACCGGGCCAGGGGCGACCGCACCTTCGCCAGTTCTTCCGGCGGCACCTGGAGCGGCGCCCTTTGCCACCATCGGCGGAAGGTGTGCAAATAAAAGGCCACACCGTGGCTCACGAAAAGAAGCGCCATGGGTTTCCAGAGGCCGTCCTGGAAAATGAGTTTGGAAAGGACGGCGGTGAAGTGCAGGGTCCTGGCCCAGGGAGGGCCGAAAAAGCCGTTCAACAATATGAAATGCACGGTCATGAACATGCCGAAGTGGACGCAGAAAAAGGGCACCAGGAAAAGGCTGAAGATCCCCGCCTCCAAAAGGATGCCCAGGATGCCGAAGAACCCCACGATGGCGGACTCGCTCCAGTAAAGCACCATGAGCGTGTAGATGTCCCATCCCCAAAGGAAGACGCCCACCAGGGGGAAAAGGTTGGCCACCAGCAGCGTCCAAACCGAAACGTTCGACCAAACCCGCGCGTTCATAAAGACCCTCTAGGGGAAGGATGGATGCCCCGATTGTAGCAAAGCCGGGCCGGGCCGCTTGCGTATTTTCGGGCCTGACGGCGCTTATCGGCCGGAGCCGAAAATCCCGGCCTGGGAACAGGCCGGGATTTGACCTTTCCGCGCCCTTACTTCTCGATGCCGAACCGCTCGCCCATTTTTTCCGCGTTCGACGGATAGACCGTGTAATAGCGGGAGAGCAACAGTTGTTTCTCCTCCATCCCCACTTGGGGGGATCCCAGCACAGGCACCAGGTAGCCTTCCAGCACGGACCTGTCCCGGGTCACCTCCATCATGCTGTCCAGGGCCACGGCAGGGTTGAAGAAGGAAAGGTCCGCGGGGCCGTCCGCCGAGGGCGCCGCCACGGGCCTTTTAAGCTCGTCCCCCAGGAAAGCCAGCACCTGGGAGGCCGGCAGGGGCAGGCGGGCGGCGAACTGGATGAGGAACTGACGCTCCCCCGCGTAGGCGGCCGGCAGTTTGGGCAGGGCCTGGGAAAGCTCGGAGAGGGCCTGGGAAGGGTTCCGCCCCAGGGTTCCCAGTTGGGCGGCCAGCAGCGTGGAATCGGCCCGGTTGTCCGACCGAAGCCCGAAGGGGTAAAGGGTGGCCACCGCGGCCATGGCCTTGCCCGTGGCCGAAGGGGGGAAAAGGCCCGTGAGCTTCGCGAGCTTTTCCGAAAGGCCCCGCTTTTGAACCAGCAAGCGCAGGTCCGTTTCCCGGTCCCCCGTGGGTTCCACCAGGGCGGTCACACGGCTCCCCTTTTGGGGCGCCGCCGCGGCGGAAGACACCTGGCCCGAAAGCGCCAGGCCCGTTAAGGCAAAAATACCGATCCAACGTTGATCCATGGTTTCCTCCTTATTGGACTTTCATGGCGTTGAAACCGTCGATGAGCGTCACCGTGGTGCCGCCCGAGAGGTCCCAAACGCTGTTCACGTTGCCCGCCGCTGTCACGCCCGCGCCGGAGACCTTGCTCCAGACCGCCGCCGAGGAAAGGCCGGACGGCAGCTGCAAGGTCAGGCTTTTCCCGCCCTGGGTATAGGTCCGGTTGGCCAGGGGGACCGGGTCCACCCATTGCCGCACCGCGTAGACCGGGTCGTAAAACAAGACGCTTCCCTTCCAGGTGCCGTTCACGGCCAGGA
>JAICXI010000410.1 GCA_025980505.1 bacterium
AAATACAGCCTTGAAGCGGGCAAGTGCTGACAAATCCTTTCCGGTTTTTCCCCCGAGGAGTGCCGGATCCGCCCTTTCATGCGTCTAAAAAGGGAAGCCTTTTTCGCGGGTGAGGAAACGGATTCGGGAAGGAAAGGCAATGAAGCGCATTCTCCTGTTGGCTTTGGCGTTGGGGTTGGCGGCGGGGAACGCCGTTTGGGCGGACGACCTGAGGGGCGGCCAAGGCAAGGACGAAGGTCGCCCGGACGAAAAAAAACAGGATTCCCAGCCGCCCGCAAGGGACTCTTTCAGGCCCGCGGCTTCCCAACCGGCCCCGGACCCGGCAAATCCAGCTCCCCAACCGGCCCCGAACCCGGTAAACCAGGTCCGGCCTTCCACGCCCCTTTCCCAATGGACGGGGGACAGGCAGGTCCACATCGACGTCAGTCGCCCGGCGGTCCATGGAGACGCCAACCCGGCCTCCTTCCACATCAACCGCCCCGCCCCCGCCACCTTCCCGGCCTTTAACAATACGAACAACAACCAGACCACCGCGCGGCCGAATCCCCGAAAACCGACGGCATGGAAACCTGTCCAACCGCTCACCGGCGCCGCCGCCCGTCTTACGGTGCCGGGCAATGTGGTGCACCACCATCACTCCTATACCCCCGGTTATGTCCGCAAGAAACTGCAAAAAATCGGCGTAACGAGCATCCCCTATCCGGTCGCGGACCGCTCCCATCTTTTGGACACGGACAAGCAGCATTCCATCCTGCAACGGCTGCCCTCCAAGGGCCCGGATGGGAAGCCCCTTTCCACCGCCCTGATTTCCGCGCGGCATTTCAACGATCCGGTCGTGCGCAACCGGATGACTACCATCAATGGCGACGCCCAGGTGAGGGCGCAAGTGTCCGGCCTGGCCCAAATCGAAACAAGGGCAAACCATTACTATTGGCACAAGGCAGGCGCGGCCTCCTACTGCCACTATGTCGATGATTGGGGATACCATTGGTACGGCTGGTACCAGGGGGACCAATGCTTCTGGACCCGTTACTACGCCGACCGATGGTGGTGGTATGACGGGGATTACGGCCGCTGGTGTTTTTGGAGCGACGGCTGGTGGTGGTGGCAGGACCCCTATCACGTGGGCGATCTTTACATGTACGACGGCGACCAATACGTTTCCTGCAATTCGGCCAACGACCAGGTGGTGGTCACCACCGTGGAACCGCAGGACATGGCCATTTACCGGAGCCCCGACGGGACCCGCGCGGTGAAGGTGATGGGGGAGGACAAGGATGCTTTCCTTTACGACACCACCATACCGCCGTCCTTCAACCCCATTTACCTGGCTTCCAAAGTACGGGAAGTCCAATATTCGGATACCAGTAACGGGGACCCGCTGGAGATCCGGTTGACCCTGGGCGACGACTCGGTTGACCTGTTCGACAGCCTGGGGAACCCGATGGATCTCAACGAGGCGTACCAGGGTCAGGGCACGGTCAACCCGGAGGACCCCAATGCGCCCCCCGCCGGCAACGAGGTGAATGAATAGGCGGCGGTAAGACCCAGGGTAGGACCGTGCCTTCGCGCCTCCGGGGTTGAGTTTTGTTACGGCTTCCAATCCGGCGGGCTTCTATTTTCCCTCGGAAACGACCCGGTTTCGGCCCTTTTCCTTGGCCTCGTAAAGGGCGTGGTCGGCGTGCTTGAGGACTTCCTCGCAGCTTCGGCCGGCCTTGCCGGAAGAGGCCACGCCCACGCTGATGGTGATGTGGACCTTCTTTCCCCGGTGTTCTTCCTTCTGGAACGGCAGCTTCAGCCCTTCCGATTTCGGCCGGCGTGACCCCCGCAGGACGAACTTGCGCTTTTCCAGGGCGCCGCGGGCCCTTTCCATCCACTGGCCGGCGTATTCCAAGTCCTGGTTTTCAAAGATCACGCAGAATTCCTCGCCCCCATAGCGGTAGACCCGGTCCCCCAGGCTTTCCAGCAACTGTTGGGCCACCATCCGCAAAACGTTGTCCCCCTCGGCATGGCCGTAAGTATCGTTGAATTTCTTGAAATGGTCGATGTCCACCATGGCCAGCGCGAACCGGCCCGACAGGGTGTGGAGCCTCTCGTCCATGGCCTGGCGGTTGGGTATGGCGGTCAGGGGGTCCATATAAACCTTGCGCCAGTACATGCGCAGGATGGCGTGCAGCAGGATGAGGGTCATGGCGGAAAAGGCGAGGATGAGGCTGGAGACCGGGACCGGCTTGCCGGGCAGGAGGGTGTTTGAAAGAGTGATCTTGAGGCAAAAAAAGAGGGGCCATTGGGCGGCCGCCAGGGCCCCCAGGAAGGGTTTCACCCGGGGGTCATAGAGGTAATAAACGATGGAAAGGAAGAGGGCCACCGCGATCCAGGCCAGGTTGGGGATGTCGGCCGATTGGGAAGGGGTATAGGGATGCCAGAAAAACAATTTCTGGTAAAGGTCCGGCTCCCAGCTGAAAAGG
>JAICXI010000469.1 GCA_025980505.1 bacterium
ATTTTTCCAAAAATCGGCGTAAACGGGTTTGCCCAGGACCGAAAGCCGGGCCTTGGGGAAGATCCCCCTGACCGCGGTCACAACGGGCGTCGCCATCATGCTGTCCCCCAGCCAATTGGGCACGCGCACCAGGAGGTTGGTGTTCCCAGCGGTGGGCGCGGGGAAAAGACCGGAAGCCCGGGAGGCGCGGGGCAGGTCGGATTTCACCGGCTCCTCCTCATCGACCGCTTCACCGCGCCTTCCGCCAAATCCACGGTCAGGTCCTTCATGCACTTGAAATGGCCTAGGGGGCAGGCGTTGCGGCCGTGCACGTGGCAGGGCCGGCAGGCCAGGTTGGCCACTTCCACCACCGAATGCGGGCCCCAAGGCTCGAAGCCCAGCGACGGCGTTGTGGAACCGTACAACACCACGACCCGGCATCCCCGGCCCGAAGCCAGGTGGGTCAAACCCGAGTCGTTGCCGATAAAAAGGTCGCAACGGCCCAGCAAGGCGAGGGATTGTTCCAGGGAATGGTCTTCGGCAAGGTTCATCCCCCGCTCCAGGGTCGTTCCCCGCATTTTCGCCTGGATGGCCCGGATCAAGGGGGCCTCGTCCGGGCTCCCGAACCACAACAAGAGGCACCGGTAATCCTCCACCAACCGACTGGCCAATTCCGCGTAACGTTCGGGAAACCATCGTTTGGTCAGCCACTTGGCGCCGGGCCCCAACCCCACCACCATTTGGGAAGGCGAAACCCTCTTGCGTTCCATGAATTCCCTCAGGAAGGATTGGTCCTTTTTGGAAACGTGGATTTCAAAATGGATCTTGGCATGGGGCCTTATCCCCAGCGGTTCCAGGACCCTCAGGTATTTCTGCACGGCATGCAAGGCGGGTTCCTGGCGCCATTTCTTCACGAGAAGCCGGCGGCGGACCGCCTCCTTGTCGTAAACCAATATCTTGGCGTCCTTGAGGAAGAACTGGGCGATATGGGTGCGGAGGGAGTCGTGCAGGTCCAGGACCAGGGTGGGCTTCAGGGCCTTGAGTTCCTGGAGATGGCTCCAAAAGGCCGGCAAGCCCGGGCCCTCCAAGGGGACGATCCGGGTCAGGGCCGGATGGTGTTGGACCACCGGGGCGAACCGCGCCTTGGTGGCGAAGTAGATCAGGGCCCGGGGAAAGGCCGCCAGCAAGCCGTCCAAAACCGGGTTGGTCAGGGCAACGTCGCCGAGGGAGGAATACCGGAGGACCAGGATTCGTTGGGGAGCGGTTGGAGTTTCAGCGGCTTTGGGGTGGATAGGGGTCATGGTCCTTTGTTGATAGTCCGAAATCGGGAGTTGGAAGTGAGGCGCTTTTAAAAAAACTCGTTAAAGCCTGCCTCAAGTTGGTCTTTCAACCCCCAACTCCTCACTCCAAACTCCTAACTGCCGATTCAAGCGGTCGTACAGGCCAGGGAGATGTTCTTCAGGACCGTGTCCCAATGGTTTTTGCCCTTGGTGACTTCCCACCGGATCTCCAAAACCAGGATCGGGATCTCCAGGTCCATATCGACGGGAAGCTTCACCTCGTCCTTCTGGGTGGTAACCAGGTATTGGAGCCCCCGCATCTTGGCGTCCTCTAAAATAACCTTTAATTTTTCCTTCGTATAGGGGTAATGGTCCCGAAGGGTGTAGGCGTGGCGGATCAGGACCCGGTATTCGGCCAGGGTGCGGATGAAGGAAAGCGGATTGGCCACGCCGGAAAAGGCCCCGACCGGCACCCGGTCCAGTAGGGACGGCTTGACTTCCTTGCCGGTCCGGAAGCGCGACAGTTCAGCGATCCTGACCGGCCAGTCGGCGAAGCGATCGGCAAAGGTTTGCGCATGCTGTTCCGCCAGCAGCGTGGTCGGCGCGAGTATCGCGACCTGCTTTCCGC
>JAICXI010000351.1 GCA_025980505.1 bacterium
CCTTGGGGCGTGACCCGCGTCGGTTCGGCGAAGCGGCGGTACACGTCCGCGCCGTTGCCGAATTCGTGGACGTTGCTTTGGGCCTGCGAAAGGATTTCCAGGAAGGATTTTTCCGGCGATCCCAGTCCCAGGGTTTCCAGCAAGTCGAAAATACGGGCGGCGTACTTCATGACCTGGACGGTCTCGATGCCGGAAACCTCGGTGAAGAACCAGCCGCAGCTGGTGTACATCAACATGGCGTTGCGCTGGATCTCCAGGTGGGTGAGGGCCTTCACTTGCTCCAACTCGGACAATTCCCTTCCCGCGTGTTTCTCGAGGAAAGGCTTGCGTGGGACATTGGGGTCCAGGATCAGCCCGATATAGTCGTTCCTCGCGGCCCAGGGGTCGGTGAAGAGCCTCCCCCTTTCCTGCTCGAAAAAATCCTGTACCCGGTCCCTCAGGAAGTCGAAGGCCTTGCGCAAGGGGCCCCGCCAGGCCTGGTTCCAGCCTTCGCGGCCGCCGGTTTGGCACCCGCAATCGCGCCACCATCGGCCCACGCCGTGGGCGCAACTCCAGGAAGTCCCGTTGCCGTCGGGACCCGCCTTGATCTCCACTTCCACCGTGGGCGGGTTCTTTTCCAGGTAAGCGGCGTAATTGGTGACCCAATAGCCGCGGTGCGTGGCCTCCACTTCCAACGCATAGGCCAGGCTGCGGTCGCCGAACTTGGTGTGGTGGCCGTAGGATTCGCCGTCCGTGGCGGCCTGGATGATCTGGCCGTCGTGCCCCCCCGCCCGGACGATCCGGTCGATAAAGGACTGGCTGGAACCCAGGGCCCCCTCAAAGGCGATGCCCCGGGCGATGCTCATGTCGTAAAAGAAGAGGTCGATGGAGCGCTTGGAGCCGTCGCGGTGGAAATACCGGTAAGGCACGCGCGGGTCGATGTTGCCGGAAGCCACGCTTTGCCAGTCCCCCCCCGAAAGGGGCCGGACCCTTTCAGCCTGATCCGGGGACAGGATCACGTAAGGGAGGCCCTCGTCGATGAGGACCGATAAAGTGGCGTCGTTGCAGGCCGTTTCGGGCAGCCACATGGATTCGGGGTCGCGCTTGAACCGGTGCTTGAAATCCGCCAGGCCCCACTTGACCTGCGTCACCCGGTCGGCGTCGTTGCAAAGGGGCAGGATGGCGTGGTTGTAACCCTGGGCGATGGCGTTTCCGTGGCCGTTGTTTCGCTTGAGGCTTTCCTTGTCCGCCTCCAGGATCCTCTGGTAGGTACCCGGGTGGTATTTCTCCATCCAGGAAAGCAAGGTGGGCCCGAAATTGAAGCTGATGGCCTCGTAGTTGTTGAAGATGCTTTCAACGCGGCCGCTTTTCAAGTCGAAAACCCGGGCAAAGGCGTTGGGGCGGTAGGATTCGTAATAGACGCGGTCGTTCCAATTGGGAAAGGGCTGGGCGCTGGGCTGGTCGTCGATGACGCCGGTCCAGGGATTTTCCCTCGGCGGCTGGTAAAAGTGTCCGTGAATGACCAGGGCTGTAGACATATCACCTCGAAAGGAAGCTGGCGGCCGTCAGCGCTTGGCTGTCAGCCCCGCCCTCGAACTCCGGACGGAAGAACTGGAAGCTGACCGCCGACGGCTAATCGCTGGTTTTCAGGTGTAGATTCTAATCGGAAAACCCCCGTTTTTGGAAGTTATCCGTTCGGCACGAGCCAGATTCGCCCGTACTTCCGCAGGGAGACGTGGTAATCCCGCCGGATCGCCTCTTCCACGCCCGGTGGATAGAGATATTGTCGGGGGAGGTCGTAAATTTCCGTGGTCGAGAACTTTTTCTCACGGATGTCGTCCAAAAGGGGCTCGGGGTTCCAACTGCCCGACCGCACGATGGCCAGGATGCCCGAATGTTGGTACCAGATCCTCTTCCCCGCCATGACGGGAAGGTCCGTGTCCAGGGCCAGGTGCCTTTCTCCTTTTGAATAGGAAGAAAGCATCTGCCGTTTCGCTTCCATCTCGCCCGGCGAGGGAAAGGACGGCGCCGGAAACCGCGAAGCGTTGAATAACCCCGCCAGCAGGACAAGGGCCGGAACCAGGCCGGCCCTTCCTTGCGCCGCCTTGTTTTTTCCCCTTCCCACAGGTCCGGCCCATCCTTCGCCGAAAACCACCAAACCGTAAAGGAGAAACTCCATGTAATAGTTCTCCGCGCTTCCCTCCCGACCCAGGGAGGCGATGGAAAGGAACGCGAAAAACAGCAGGCACTTGGGCCAGAGGGGGATTTCCCGGAACCAAAGGGACAGGACCACGCCGGCCGCCAACCAGCCCGCTTCGCCCGGGAAGGAAGTGGAAAGGAAGTATCCAAGCCGGCTCCACTCCAGGCCCACCGCGGCCCATTTCACCGTATGGGTCCAATAACGGCCGTGGGTTTCCCATTGGGCCGCGGCTAAAAGCAGGAGGATCGGAAGAAGCGCTCCGGCGAAAAAGAAAAGGGCCTTCCGCCCGGGCCTCCGGAGGACCGCGTAAAGCCCGAAGGCCAGGGTCAAGGTGAAGGCGGTGGGCTTCATGAGCACGGCCAAGGCGTTAAGGAAACCCGCGGCCAGGAGTTCTCCCGCCGCCAGGGGCTTTTTTTCCCCTTCCACGCCTTCGCAAAAGCGCCAAAGGATCAGGAACGAGGAAAAGTTCAGCAAAAGAAGGCAAGTGTCGAGCCGGACCATGGACCCCCAGAGGGCCCAGGTGGGAAAAAGCCAAAGCAAGGCCGGGAGCAACAGGGCCCAGGCCGGGCTCCTCCAGCGCCTCCAGGCCGCCCATCCCAAGAGGAGGCCGCATCCCAGGTACCCGCTGAAGGCCAAAAACCGGCCCGGCAGCCAGGGATCGGGCGTCAGGCGCATGAGGAGGGACTCCAGAAAGGGAAAAAGGGGCGGATAGGAACAATGGATATAGGGCCCGCCCTTGGTGAGGTCCGGGTAAAGGGCGTCCCCCCTCAGGAGGATCCGTCCGAATTCCACGTTGACCGCCTCCTCCTGCTGGACCTGGAAGGGGC
>JAICXI010000360.1 GCA_025980505.1 bacterium
AAGCCAACCTGCGCCTGGTGGTCTCCGTCGCCAAGAAGTACACCAACCGCGGCCAGTCCTTCCTGGACCTCATCCAGGAAGGCAACATCGGACTGATGAAGGGCGTCGAGAAGTTCGAGTATCGCCGCGGTTACAAGTTTTCCACCTACGCCACTTGGTGGATCCGCCAGGCCATCACCCGCGCCATCGCGGACCAGGCCCGCACCATCCGCATCCCGGTGCACATGATCGAAACCATCAACAAGTCCATCAAGGTTTCCCGCGATTTGGTGCAGGAGCTGGGGCGGGAGCCGATGGCCGATGAGATCGCCGAGCGCCTGGAGATGCCCGTGGAGAAGGTCCGCGCCATCCTCAAGATCGCCCAGGAGCCCATTTCACTGGAAACGCCCATCGGCGAGGAGAAGGACAGCCACTTGGGGGACTTCATCGAGGACAAGGACGTCATCAGCCCCGCCAACGCGGCCGCCTTCGTGCTGCTGCAGGAGCAGATCTCCAAGGTCCTGGGCACCTTGAAGGACCGGGAGGCGGAAGTCCTGCGCCTGCGTTTCGGCTTGAACGACGGTTATCCGCACACCCTGGAGGAAGTCGGGAACACCTTCAAGGTCACCCGGGAGCGCGTCCGCCAGATCGAGGCCAAGGCGCTGCGGAAACTGCGTCATCCCTCCCGCAGCCGGAAGCTGAAGGGCTACCTCGATTAAAATGAACCCGGTCCGCATTTGGATGGACCTTTAACCCCAGCCGTTACCGAAGGGCGGGTATTCCCCGCCCTTTTTTATTTATTTTGGCTATCATGTGCTGCGGAGCCGGCGGTTTCAAACGCTTCAAGGAGAAAAACATGCCTGTCCCATCCCTTGGATTCATCGCCGGTCCCGGGCTCACCCCGGCCGAAAACGACCTGGCCAAGAAGAAAGTGCAGGGCTGGAACCGGGCCCGCAAGCTGAAGGCCTTCGCCCTCGGCGCCGAACGCGTGGGGGAAAGCCTGAGGCGCTTCCCCAAGCCCATGTGGGGTTTCACGCCGGGCCGGGCCAAGTGGCGCATCGGCGAGGTGCTGTGGCACCTGGCGGACCAGGAAGCCAACCTTTACGTGCGCTTGCGGCGCGCGGCGGCCGAACCCGGAAGCCCCGTTTCCCCCTACGACCAGGACAAATGGTCCAGCCGTCTTTCCTACGCCAAGGCCGATTTCGACCAGGCCTGGGCCCTGTTGCGGCTTTTGCGGAAGGCCAACACCGACCTTTTAAAGCGGCTCCCCGCCCCGGCCTGGAAGGCCAAGGTCAAGCACCCCGAGGGGGGGATGCTTTCCATCGAGTACCTGGTGGGCCAGAATATCTGGCACATCGAGCACCATATCGGCCAGATGGCCAAGCGGTACCGGGAATGGAAAGAAAAAGGAAAATAAAAACCGTCTCCTTCCCGGCGGCCATTCGGAAGGAGGGGATCAACCCTTATATCGATCCTCCCTTGGGGACGGGCGCGGCTTTGGGCCGCAAGGGCGGCGTCATCCCCGTGAAGGTCTGGTTGGACCCTTCGGCAAGCCCGGGGCGGTGCGGCGGTCCTTTCCGGGCCCATTTGATGCCCCTCGGACCCGGACGGACCCGGGCCGCCCCCGGGACCCACCACCGGCTTTACCTGAACGGGGTCATGCGCAAGGCCGTCGGCAAGGATGTGGGGGACCGGGTCCGGGTCGTTTTGGAGTTGGATTTAAAGCCCCGGACCGAGCCCCTGCCCCCGGTGCTGGCCCGGGCCTTTCGGAAGGACGCCCGGGCGCGGGGGACTTTTGAGACCTTGCGGCCTTCCCGGCGCAAGGAACTCCTGCGCTACCTCAACCAACTGAAAACCCCCGAGGCTTTTGAGAGGGTCCTGGGAAAGGTTTTAAGTTATCTCCGGAACCCCGCCGCCAAGCCGAAGGGGCGCCAGCACGTGATTATCCGCAGCGTCTTCCGTTGACGCCCCAAATTAGCCCTCCAAATCAAAGGTTTTTTAAGTTAAGATTTCCACTCGTTTGCGAGCGTGCGCGGGGCATTGGCTCGGGGGTTTTAATGCCCCCGGGGTACTAGGGGCGGGACCCCTAAGGCCTTGAGAAAGGGGTACGCAGGGGGACTTTCCCCTGCGAGCGAAGCGGGGCATTAGCTCAGCGGTTAGAGCAGGGCACTCATAATTTTTTTGAGGGTTTCGGAAATTTCGAGGGTCGTGAGTAGTAAAAAATTCTTGTCCCCAGCAAGTTTTAAAGGCCTTTGCCCGTAACGGTTTTAAAGCCGGAGCGGGCCGAGGCTCTTTTTTTGAAGTGACGGTCAATACCGGTCAGAGGGAGTCAAGACCGGCTAAAACCGAGTTTGAATGACACGTATATGACACGAGCCGAGCATGGCAGTTTCGGTTTCCTGTTTTGGCTCAAAGTCGGGTTTTGGGAAAAGTAGAGCAGGGCACTCCTCTTTGACGGCGAATTTTATGACACCCATATGACACGAGAAAGCACGGCAGTTTTGGAAATTTGCTCTAAGGTGTCCTGCTCTAAGCGGATGCCATGTCTATTGGGTCGGTGGTTGAATGATTGGACTGTTTTGGTGAATCTGCCGTAAAATGGCCGACGATTGAATGGGGCATTAGCTCAGCGGTCAGAGCAGGGCACTCATAGCGTAAGCTGTGCGTTATTGGCGAAAGCCATTAAATGAATTGGGATGAAGTCAGGGAAACCCGGAAACGGGCAATCCTGAGCCAAGCCCCCGGTACACCGGGGGAAGGTGCAGAGACTAGCGGAGGGGTCAAGACCCCTTAATCACCGCGAAGAAGCGTCCCACACCCCTATATTTGGGTGAAGAGATAGTCCGGGGAGTTGCGTAAGCAACACAAACCTGAATGCCTTGGTCCCTGGTTCAAATCCAGGATGCCCCACCATTTTTATCTTTCGAAG
>JAICXI010000230.1 GCA_025980505.1 bacterium
GAACGGCAAAAAAGAGTCAAAAGGGCGGTCTCGGTAGCGGCTCGTTTCTTGCTTCAAAATGAACCAAGAGATGCGCTTTCCCCAATGAAAAGTTCCGCTCCTTCCAACCGGTCCGGGAGTGAGGGCGGCGGCCCGCAAGGACGGCCTTTTCATTGGGGCGGGCCGAGGACATTTGAGGAGACCCCCATTGATCATCGTAAGGAAGTCCGAAGAACGCCGGCGCTCGGGAAACAAAGGCCAAAGCACCTGGATGACCTTCGACCTGGAAAACGAGGCCGACCCCCTTCAAAAGGGTTTCGGCATCCTCGAAATTTTAAATGAAGAAATCCTTTCCCCCGCCAGCGGGTTCATACTCCACACCCATAAAAACATGGTGGTTGTCACCTACCTTCTGGAAGGCGTGATCATCTATACGGGCCCGCTGAAAGAATCGGACATGCTGGAGTCCAAGGACGTCCAAAAGGTGAACGTCACTCCCGATACGAAACAATACGCGTTCAACGTTTCGCAATACGAGGACGCGCATGTCTTCCAAAGCGGTTTCGCCTCCGCCGACGGCGCCTCAAGTCCCGACGTGATCAAGAAACTCTTTACCCACGCCGAGCGGCAGGGTGTTTTGAGGCTGATCGCCTCCCCCGACGGGAGGGAGGGTTCGCTCCCCTTGCGGCAGGACGTCTACATGTTTTCCACGTTCCTTCAAAAGGGCAACCACACGATTCACGAGCTGAAGCCGGGCCGAAGCGCCTGGATCCACGTGGTCAAGGGACAAATCCGCCTGAACGGGCTCGACCTTCAAACGGGGGACGGGGCCGGTTTTTTCGATGAGAGGGCCGTCTCCTTTACGGCCAACAGCGTCACTGAAATCCTTCTTTTCGATCTCGGCGGGCAGATTCCCGAGGACTTAAAGAATGGCTTCAGGAACAAATTGGAAGCCGTCGGAATCGCGTAGAGGCCACGGCGAAGGCTTTTTCCGCCACCTCCCCGCCGGGCCCGGAGGCGAACCCCGGGCGGGCTGAAAAAGCGGCGCCGGGAGGGTCCTTCCGCCGGATTCGCCCGGAGGAGCCGCGATGGGGGTTGTTTTGGAAAAGTCAAAGATCAACGTCCTCATCGCGGGCTCCAACCCGGAAAATTCTTTTTTTTGGGAAAGGACCATCGCTGAGATCCAGGATACGGACGTCCAATTCCTCCACATCGAGGAACTTTCCGAGGTCCTGAAGCACCTCGAAACCGAGACCCCCGACGTCATCCTCCTGGATTTGTCCCTGCCGGAGGGCGGCGGCTTTGAGGTTTTCCTGTTGGTTTACAACGTCGCCCCCGCCATCCCCATCATCGTGATCACCGGGATCGACAACCAAAAGTTGGCGGTTCAAACCGCCCTGGAAGGCGCCCAGGATTCCCTGGTGAAAAGCGACATCAACGGCTTCCTGCTGAGCCGTTCCATGCGTTACGCCATCGGACGCCAAAGGCACTTGAAACAAGAGAGGGTTTCCGCCGTCATCGACGAACTGACGGGGCTTTACAACCGCAGGGGGTTCCTGAGCCTCGCCGACCAGCAGGTCAAGATTTCCGACCGGACGGGCCGGCCCCTGTTGTTGGTATTCGCGGATATGGACGGCCTCAAGACCATCAACGATACCCTTGGCCACCATTCGGGGGATATGGCGCTGATGGAGACGGCCCATGTCATCCGGGAAGCCTTCCGCGAGACCGATATCCTGGGACGCCTGGGGGGGGATGAATTCGTGGCCCTCCTGACCTCCGGCACCGACATCAACGAGGAATCCATGATGAAACGGTTCCAGGAAACGATGGAGGAGCACAACTCCTACTGGGAAAGGAACTTCAAGCTTTCCATCAGCCTGGGGATCGCCCTCTATGACCCCCGTCAACCCGGCTCGGCGGTCGATTTGCTGGCCAAAGCCGACTCCGCCATGTATGAACGCAAAAAGGTAAAAAAGGAATTGGGCGAGACACAGGCGGTTGCCGGGATGGGGGACCCGGTGCGTTCGATCCTGGCCGAATCCCTGGCCGAAACCCGGAACGAGGCGATCGTGAAATTGATGATCCCCATCCTCCGGAAATGCGGCGTGGACTCGGGGCTCTCCCACCAGCTTTCCTCCTGGATCGGCAAGGGCAGCCGCGAGTTGAAATTAAGCCTGATTGAAATGTTCGGGGAAATCGGCGGCGTCTCGGG
This sequence comes from bacterium, assembly GCA_025980505.1. GTDB lineage: Bacteria > Oederibacteriota > Muellerivitia > Muellerivitales > Muellerivitaceae > JAICXI01. Next base: position 2,195 of record JAICXI010000230.1, read on the forward strand.
GGGCCCGTCCCTGCGGATGGCGCTCTTTGATGATTCGGAGGAGATCGCCGCTTCCGCGGCCCGGGTGATCGGCAAAATCCATTTCATCCCCTGTCTGCCGGTTTTGTTGAAGGTCGCCAAGATCCGGCAGGTCCGGTTTCCCGAAAGCGAAGTGTTTTTAATGGCGGTTTGCCGGTCCCTGGGGGAGTTGGACCAACCCGAGGGCATTTCCTTCCTGCAGGACATCGCCGGCAAGGAATCCCGCTTGGGGGGCAAAAAGTTCTCCCTTGTCCTGAGAATGGAGGCCATCGAAGCCCTGGCGAGGATCAACCGGCCGGAGACCCTGCTTTTCCTGAAAAGCCTGAGGGAAGAGGCGAATCCCGCGCTGCAGGAAGCCTTGGAAAAGAAGGCCCAAGGCCTGCGTTCGCCCGACGGGACGCCGGGGCCCCTTTCCGAAACCCGGCCCGGGCAAGCCATGGAGGGCGTTTCATGACAACTTCCCGGGTCCCCGGCGGTAAAAGCCGGCCCCTGCCGGCCGATGATCTGCGGGGTGGCAACATCCTCATCGTGGATGATCTCCCTGAAAACCTGCGGCTATTGGCGAGGGTCCTGAAAGCCGAGGGACTGGAGCACCAGGCCGTCTCAAGCGGCAAGCTCGCCCAGGAAGCGGCGCTGAAGGAGCCGCCGGACCTCGTCCTGCTGGACATGGACATGCCGGAAATGTCCGGCCTGGACGTCTGCCGGTGGTTCAAACAGGACGAGAACCTGCGCGACATTCCCATCATCTTTATCAGCGCGCTCCAGGACACCGAGGACAAGGTGGCGGCCCTCGTCGCCGGGGGCGTCGACTACATTTCCAAGCCGTTCCAGAGGGAGGAGGTTCTGGCGCGCGTCCGGACCCATTTGCGGCTGAGCCTGCTGCAGGCGAAACTGGTGTCCCATACCCTCGAGCTCGAGCAGAGGGTTGCCGACCAGGTCAAGTCCGTCACGGCGTCCCACCTGGCGACCATTTTCGCCCTTGCCAAGCTCGCCGAGGCCCGCGACAACGACACCGGCCGGCACATCGAAAGGGTCCAGACCTTCGCCCGGATGCTGGCCGAACAGCTGAGGGCGATGGGGCTGCATCGGGACCGGCTGACCGATGTTTTCATCGACACCCTTTACCAGACGGCTTCCCTCCACGACATCGGAAAGGTCGGAATTCCCGACGCCGTTTTATTGAAACCCGGGCTGTTGACTTCCGGGGAGTTCACGGTGATGAAGACGCACAGCGCTTTGGGGGCCGAGACCCTCCAATCGGTTCTCGTACGGCATCCCGACAACCGTTTCCTGAGCATGGGCGTCGACGTGGCGAGGCACCATCACGAGAAGTGGGACGGCAGCGGTTACCCCGACGGCCTCAAGGGCCCGGCCATCCCCCTTTCCGCGCGCATCGTGGCCCTGGCCGATTTCTACGACGCCTTGAGGTCCAAACGTTGCTACCATCTTCCCTTCACCCACGAGGTTACGCGCCGGATGATCAAGGAAGGCCGCGGGTCCCATTTCGACCCCGAACTCGCGGACGCCTTCAGCGCCCTGGAGGAAAGGTTCCGGAGCGTTCGGCAGGAGATGGGGGAATAGGAAAGAAGCGGCAGGGAGAGGGGGCGGCCCCCAACGCGGAGGCCCCGGGGGAAGGTGGTTCAGGCCCCGCCTTCCGCTTGCCGGCGGCCTCCATCCTCCTCGATTTTTAAAATCTCGCGGATTTTTTCCTTGAGAACGTCCATGCTGAGGGGTTTCCGGTAAAAAGCCTTCACGTCCTTGAAGCCCTTTTCGTGGAAATCCTCCATCTCCCCCTCGTAGGTTCCGGTAACCACGATCACGGGCAGGCGGGGGTGGTTCCGCATGAGGAGTGGAAGCATCTCAAAGCCGGTCATGTCCAGCATCTTGAGGTCGGCGATGAACAGGCTGGCCTCTTCCTCGTACAACTCGGCCAGGGCGCGTTCGCAGCTGGGGACCAAAACCAAGCGGTAACCCTCGGCCGACAGGGAC
>JAICXI010000363.1 GCA_025980505.1 bacterium
CCCTTTACGGGTCGGTCAGCGCGGCGGTCTGGATGAACCTCATGGAGGAAAGGGAAAGGGCGAAGGTGGTGGCGGTTTCCTACGCCGTCATCTATATGGGCCTTTTAACCGGATCCCTGGGCGCCTTGGTTTACGGCCTGGTGTCGCCGGTGGTCATGCTGGGCGCCCTGATGGGTATCCGGCTGGTGAATTTGATCCTTTTGCGCCGCGTCTCGAGGCGGCTTTTGCCGGCGGGGGCCGGGCCGGGCTGAAGGACGAAGGCCGCCGCAGCGGGAATCGGATCGAACAAACGTTCCGCTTCTTTCCCCCGCGGGGAGGGCGGTGAAAAAATTAAAGAGGGAAAATGGAATTGGGATACCTTTACGCCTTTCTAGCCTTTGCCTGTATCGGAAGTTACCTGGTCCCGGCCCGGTTTGCCACGGCCCGGGGCCTCTCTTTCTTTCCCTTTATGGGCCTGGGGATGCTGGCGGTCGACGCGGCCTCCTTCCCTTTCCTGGTGGCCCTTTGGGCCCATCCTCTGTGGTTCTGGGGTTCGGTGGCCTCGGGGGTCCTGTGGGCCTGCGGACAAGGGCTGGGCAACCTAGCCTTGGAGGAAATCAGCCTGGCCAAGGCCGCGGTTTTCTTCAACTTCAACTCCTTCATCAACATCGCCTTGGGGCTGGTCCTCTTCAAGGAAGCTTCGGGGCTCCGTGCCTATGCCTTTCTCCTGGCCGGGGGCATCCTGCTTTTTCTCGGGGCCGGATGGGTGGCCCGCGTTTCGGCCGCGCCGTCCAAGGAGGGTAACCTTAAAAGGGGGATGCTTTTAAGCCTGGCGGCCGGATTTTTTTGGGGGATTTACTTTGTGCCGGTCAAGGCCCTCCAGCTTTGGGCGCCCGAACCGGGGCTGGATTTCCTGAATGTTTTGAGCGGACTCATCCTGGGAGGCGCGGTTCCCGCCCTCCTTTCCGGCGTTTTTTACGGGACGAGGCGGGGGCTTTTAAAAAATGCCGGCTGGGGTTTTGCCACGGCTGGCTTGTGGGCGGTGGGGACGGCCTGCTTCCTGGCCTCCATCCAGTCCTTAGGGTTGTCCCGGGCCGTGCCTATGGTGAACTCCAATACCCTGGTTTACGCGGCGTGGTCGCTCTTCGTGTTCCGCGAATTTTCCCTTTCCCAATGGCCGAAAGTTTTGGGCGGGGCGCTGGTGGTGGCGGCGGGAGTCGCGCTGATGGCTTTTTCCGGTTAAACCCGGGCTCCTTTGTCCTTGAAAGTTTCATTTGAAATCCACATAATCTTCAACCTATGAAACTTCAAAACAACATCGCACTTAAGGAATGGGCCGCGGTCCTGAAAGCCCTGGAAGAAGGCAAACAAACCGTCCTCCTGCGCAAGGGCGGAATCCAGGAAGAAGGCGGGGAATTCAAGCCCGAACACTCCGAATTCTTCCTTTTCCCCACCTTCGAGCACGAATCGGCCGCGGACATCAAACCCGACTGGCGGCCCCGGCTGGCGGCCATCGAGAAGGAAAACAAGGACCCCAAGAGGATCCATTTCCGCCTTTACGCCATCGCTGAAAAAGTCGAGAAAGTCACCGAATGGGAGGCCTGCAAGCGGCTGATTCCCTTCACGGTCATGAGCGACGAGGCCATCGAGAAAAGGTTCCAATACGGCGATTGGCAGGGCGTCTACGTCTTCATCACGCGGGTTTATTCGCTTCCGGTGCCGATGGACCTGCCCTTGAAACCCGCCTACGAAGGTTGCAAATCCTGGGTGCCCCTGGAAACCTCCATGTTCACCGCGGGGTCCATGCCGGTCCTGCCGGACGGGGCCTGGCCCTATACCCGGGACAAGATCTCCAAGCTCCTTCGTTCCGCTTAGGAACCTCCGCCGGGAAGCCGCGGAATCAACCTTTGGAATGAACGGCTGTTGAAGCCGAATGCCCCGTTCCGGGGACTCTTTTTGTCCTGCCGTTGGTTCCGGAGTGGGGCATCCCAACAGGGATCGTTTGAAATCCAACGCCTTCCTTTTTCTCCTGCCTGGACAAGGTTTTTAAGCCTATATTATTCCTATGAAGTTGCAACCGGTGGTAGCCGGACAATTTTACCCCGGCGGCCGCAAGGAACTCCAAGCGGTGCTGGAGGCCTTTGGCCGGGATGGGGAAACCCCGAAACTGGAGGGTGCCCCCGTGGGGCTCCTGCTGCCCCACGCCGGTTATCCCTATTCGGGGGCGGTGGCGGCCCTGGGCTACCGGGCGCTGCCGGCGGGGATTGAAACGGTGGTGCTGGCGGGACCCAGCCACTATGTGCCATTCAAGGGAGTTTCCCTTTTCGCGGGTGAGTCGGTGGTTACCCCCCTGGGAGAAGTGCCGGTGGACCGGGAGACCTGCCGCTTTTTAATGGAGTATGACGGCCATATCGCCGAAATCCCGCAGGCTTTCGCCCGGGAGCATTCGGTGGAAGTGCATTTCCCCTTGGTCCAGCGGTATTTGCCCCAAGCCCGCGTGGTGCCCATCGTGATGGGGCAGGGAAACCAGGAGGCGGTCCGGCCCCTGGCCGAGGCCCTATTGTCCCTTTGGGGGCGGAAACGGTTCCTGCTGGTGGCCTCCTCCGACCTTTCCCATTACCCGGCCCATGCGACCGCCCAGAAAGCCGACCAGGAATTTTTGGAATCGCTTTTGACGGGAAACGAGCGGAAAGTGGAGGAAACCGACGCGAAAATCATGGCCCGGGGTTACGCGGATTATTATTGCACCCATTGCGGCCGGGAGCCGGTTTCGGCGTTGCTTCGCCTGGCCAAGGGTGTGGGGGCCTCGAAAACCAGGCTTTTGGCCTACCGTAATTCGGGGGACGTGACGGGGGACCCCACGCGGGTCGTGGGGTATGCCGCGGTGGCGTTCTGTC
>JAICXI010000183.1 GCA_025980505.1 bacterium
CAGGGATGGCCGCCGCCATGCCCGCCAGCAACAACGCCGGCCACAGGAGTTTTCGATAAGAATAATTCATAGACAACCTCCTTAAAAGATCTCGTCCTTGCCCTTGCGGGATCCGCCCGGAAGTTTTCCGGGTCCGTACCCCGATTCGCGGCTGGCCGGAATGCCGTTACATCGCCTCGCCTTCCAACCAGGACCCGTCGATCTTAAGCCCGGAGGAAGCCGGCGCGGCGCGCGCCGCCCAAAAGCGGGTTCCACCCATTGGATTAGAGACAAAAAATAGTCTTTATTTTGAATCGATACGGACGCGGGGTAACCGAAAGGAACGGCCTTTTGAAGTGCCATTTCATGGGCGGCGCGAGGTTAAACCCAGGGGTTGAGGCCGGGGCGCACCGGAAACGTTTTTAATTAAAATGAAAAAGTTGGGTGAAATTCGAAAGGTTGCAGGACGGGGGATTTCCCGTCGCAGGCGCTTGCGCTTTTCCTCCCTCCGGAAGCCTATCCTTGCGGATGGGGGACTTCCGGCAAAGCGTCGTGAAGGACCGGGTCGCGCTTTCGACTTCGGGATGGCCGCCGTCAAGCCGGCCTTCCCCCTCGGCCGACCTTAAATAGCAAAGAGGGCCGACACGAATGTCATCGTGGGGAAAGGGCCTTCTCAATACGGCGGTCGGGAACGAGCCACATCACCGCCACCAGGACATAAACCCCGTAGGCGATCCACGGTTGCCAGAAGGCCGCCGGGATGGCGGCGAGGTAGAAAACCACCGAAATTTTTCCTTTGAAGTCGTTCCCGATGGCCCGCGCCAGCATGGAGTTGCGGCCATGGCGGGCCAGGAGCGCCCGCACCAGGATAAAGTAGGCCACTGCGGAGAAAAACAACACCACGCCGTAAAGGGCCACCGGAAGGCCGGCAAAGCCGTTGCCGCCCATCCAAGCCGTCACCAAGGGCGTGAGGGACAGCCAGAACAAGAGGTGGAGATTGGCCCAGAGGATCGCGCCGTTGACTTTTTCAACGGCCTGCAATAGGTGGTGATGGTTGCTCCAGTAGATGCCGAGGAACACGAAACTGACGGTGTAACTGGCCAACCGGGGGACCAGGGGCTTCAGGGAAGAAAGGTCCACGCCCTGGGGGGGCCGCAATTCCAGCACCATGATGGTGATAATGATGGCCATAACGCCGTCGCTGAAGGCTTCCATCCTTGTTTTACTCATCTCGTCCCCCGGATCCAATGATTCGACCGGCATTGCCGGACCTTCGGCGTCGTTGAAAGGAGGGGTCCTCCAAGGCGAATGCCCCGGGAAGGTTTGAAGGGGACAAAGGCCGGGCCTGTCGGAGTTTTTCCGGATGCCGAACTGAAAAAAAAGAACCGCCGCTTCATTCCGAAGGAAGACGGAATCCCCCGCTTCGGTTAAAAATGGCCGCTTTTCCCACACTTTCATCGGCTTTCACAGCGCCTCCCTTTTTTGAGGCGAATTTCGAAGTATCGGCGACCGCCTTTTCTCCGCATAAAAGCCTTGTGGACTCTGAAATTCCGCCTTTCCCTCTTGCCGCATTGATTCGTGTTTGCTTTTCCCCCCCCTTTTATTTATTCTCCGGAAATTATAAGGTATGTTTAACCGAAATCAGAGGAAGGTCTTTCATGGAACGTGTTTGTGTTTTCATCGACGGCAGCAACTTTTATTTCGCCTTAAAGCGAAACAACCGGGTAACGAGGGTGGATTACTACCAGCTCAGCCTGGCCTTGGCCGGGCCGGACCGGCAATTGATGCGGACTTATTACTATAACGTGGCCTATGACAAGAACCTCTACCCGGAGAAAGCCAAGGCCCAGCAGTCCTTCCTGGATTCCCTGGACCGCACCCCCTACCTTGAACTCCGCCTGGGGCGCCTGATTCCCACCAGCGACGGCGGCATCCAGGAAAGGGGCGTGGACGTGCTCATGGCGTCCGATATGGTTTACCACGGGGCCCGCAACAGTTACGACACGGCCATCGTGGTCACCGAGGACGGCGACTATTCGGTGGTGCTGGACCTGATCAAGGAATTGGGCAAGCACGTGGAGATCACCACCTTCCAGGACAGCCAAAGCCGGGAACTCATCCGGGCCGCGGACCTGCGCATCCCCATGGACCCCCTGCTGAACCAATACGCCACCAAGATCTTCCCACCCGACACCGAGGACAGCCGCGGCAACCTGGCCGAGCGCATCGGATCGGTCCAAAAAACCTTCGTAAAATAAGTCGTCGTACCAATCCCACCCTCTCCCTGGGGGGAGGGTGTTTTTATTCCAAAACACTTCCTCCTCCCTTAAAGCGGCCAGGCGACCTTTTCGGCCTTATTTCATCCGGGCCGTGAAGGGTTTGCCGGAAAAAGCCTGGGATGAAACGGGGACTTAACACAACCATCACGGGGGGACCTAAGGGGGGGACACCTTCCATCCCAAACCGTCCTTGATTCTTTACGCTTCCGAGCCTTCCAACTTTTCAATTCGTTGCGGACTTTTGGTGCAACTCCACTTCCTGAAAACCCCAGTTTTCCACCGGCATATCCTCGTCCACGCTGACTCGGTATTGCTGGCGCTTCACGTCCACGAAAACGATCTTGCCGATGATTTCCATTCTTTTGTGAATCACCAGGTCGCGGAGTTGAAAAGGGGTTGGGGGCATGGGCGGCATTATAAACGAAGAGTCAAAAGGTCGGAATCTTTTTAAGGCCTGGGGTGGGTGGACCATTTCCCGCTTTCATTCTTTTTACTTTTAAGCGGTCCTTGATTTTCGCCGCGTCATCGGCTTTCTCAAAAACCTTTGCGTCCATCCATTCGCAAAACCCGCACCATTCGGCGGTGAAATCGCAAAGGATGGGTTTCCGGGTGCGCTCCGTTTCCTTCAAGCCCTCCGCGGGCCGCAGCCAAACCATCCCGCCACCCTCCTGCCCCGGACCCCGCCCGGCCGACCCCCAAGCCGCCGTTGGGGAGGCCTGGGGCCCCGTGAGGGAAGTTTCCACATAATGGGCGATCCAACAGGCTTTCAAGGCGAACCCCTGGAATGCCAGGACCAGGAGCACCCAACCTTTCCGCCTTTCAATCTTCACCAGGCCCGGTACCGCCGCCACGCACGCCAAAAGCACGCCACAAAGGGCACCAACGAAGCCATTCCCACAAGGTAGCACCATTTCCCAAGCGGCTTGTTTTTGTTCGAACCCATGAAGTTCTTGGATAAGGGGGGACATGGGAGGATTTTAGACTCCGCCCTTCACCCTCCCAAGTTGTTTCCAGGAAGGATGGAGAAGGGGTGGGGCGCACTTTTTTCCAGGCCCGGCAAGGGTTTAAAAATACGTCTTGAGTCCATTCCCCCCAAAACCCGAATCCCCGGGGCCATCCCCCGGAGTGGTCTTTTATGTTAATCTGGCCGCCAAATCCAAAAAGGCGGCTTCCAACCATGAAAATATTCCTGACGGGCGGCAGCGGCTTTATCGGGCATTGGGTGGTCAGGGCCTATTTGGAACAGGGCTTCGCCCTTCGGCTCCTGGTCCGCAACAAGGCCAAGATCCCTTCGTTGGGAACCTTGCCGGGAGTGGAGTTGGTCGAAGGCACGCTTTACGACCCACCGGTGCTGGAACGGGCCCTGAAGGGATGCGACGCCTGCGTACACGTCGCATTGGGTTGGGGCGAAACGCCCACCACCATGCTGCAGAAGGATACGGCGGTAACGGCTTTTTTGGCGGAGAAAGCGGAAGAGGCGGGGGTGAAGCAGTTTCTCTATACCTCTTCCACGGCCGCGGTCGGGGAATTCCGCCCCCACATGACCGAAAGCATCGACTTAAGGCCCCTGGACCTCTACGGCGCCACCAAGGCGGCTTCCGAGGCTTATTTATTGGGCTTCGCGGCCAAGGCCAGGATGCGCTGCAACATCATCCGTCCCGGTTATACCTTCGGCAACCCCGCCTTCCCCGACGGCGTCACCCAACCCGACCAGCGCTTTAACGTCATCGCGGCGGCCGCGAAAAAGGGCCAACCCATCACGGTCACGAAGCACGACGGCACGCAGTTCATCTGGGCGGGCGACCTGGCCCGGCTTTACACCGCGGTTTTAACCAGCGGCTTAAACCGCCGCATCTTCTTCGGACTGTCCAGCGAGTTCGTCACCTGGGAAAAGGTGGCCCAAAAGGCCGTGGAAATAGCCGGCTCGAAATCCAAGATCGAAGCGGTGGACAAGGGATGGGACGAAAAACCCTCCTTGTTCGACATGGGGGCGATCCAGGAGCAGTTCGGCCTCCAATTCCAGGCCTCCCCTGGAATCACCGGGCATTTGGAGTACTTGGTGGGGCGGGCTTAGGAAAATGAAGTTTCGAAATCCGGCGTCCGGAAAGGCCTTCCCCGCCGGCGACTCGGATCGGACACCCTGGAAAATGCTTCAATCCCCCGCGGCTTCGGAAGGAGCGGACAGGTGGGCGGGTTTCTTCAGCAAAAGGATGGGGATGATGGCCAAGCCGAACACGATCAACATGTACCAGCACTGGGCATCGAAGGAAATGACGAAAGCCTGCTTTTTCACTGAAAAATAAGCCACCTTGGCCACCAGCGATTGAGGGGTGGCCAGGCCCACTTCGCCGGCCAGCCTATAGTGCAGGCCCTGCACGCGATGGGCCCATCCGGTGTAGTTGATGTTGAGGGGGCTTATATATCGGCGCATATTCTCGTAGGCCACGTCCTGGCTGTGGCTGAAAACCGTCGAGAAAATGGCGATGCCGAAACTTCCTCCCAACTGCCGCGCCAGGTTCATGATGCCGGCCGCCTGGCCCAGGGCCGGACCCTTGAA
>JAICXI010000422.1 GCA_025980505.1 bacterium
ATCAACCTTCGTTGAGGGTGATGGACCATTGGATCTTGACCGAGCCCTTCAACATGGCCCACACCGGGCAAAGGACCTCCTCGGCCTGGGTCATGGAACGTTGCACGATTTGGGAATCCAGCCCCTTTCCACGGAGGGTGAAATCCAGGGTGATTTCGGTAAAGGCCGTGGGGTGCTCGTCCCGTCGGAGGCCGCGCGCCGTGACTTCCAAACCGGTGAAAGGCTGGTGGGAGCGGTTCAAGAGAAGCGCCAGCGTGTTGCCGCTGCAGGCGGCCAGGCTGGCCAGGAGGACTTCCAGGGGTTTCAAGCCTTGGGCCGTCTCACCCGGCTTCAAGGGATAATCCATGGCCAGGCTGTAACGGCCGTTGCCCGCGGTAATCCGCATTCCGCCCTGGTGGACGGCGCGGACGGTAAGTTCGGTCGGCATCGATAACCTCCGGAGGGGTTCACGGGTTTGGACTGTGCCTTCGTGCCTCTGTGGTTGAGTTTTGTACGGCTTCTAAAAGTACAAGTCGCCTTCGCCGTTTTGGAGCCGGTCATAAACGCTCTTGAAAACGGGATAAAACTGGGGCATGTGGTCCTGGATGCGCTGGATTTCCTGGCCGATGGCGCCGGCTGCGGGAGCCCGCAACTCCGCGGGGGCGAAGTCGTCCACCCATTCGCGGAAGGTTAAAACCGCGTTCAGGCCACAAAAGGGCCCTTCCAGGCCGTACTGCCGCCGCTCCGTAAAACACTGGCCCGTGCGGCCGCACCTAAACCCCGCGGTGCAAAAGGAGGGGAGGCGGCCCTTTTCCAGGAGGGCGGCCACGAATTGAGGGAGGCTGCGGTCGTCCGCGAGCCTGAACTGCTGGCGCCTTTCCCCCTCGCCCGGTTGGGGCGGGTTCGCATAGGCCCCCACGCCGCAACGCGAGGAGGCGTCCATTTGGGTGGCGCCCAACTCCAAGGCCTCGTTGCGGAGGGCGGCGGACTCCCGGGCCGTTACGATGAGGCCCGAATAGGGGACGGCCAGGCGCAGGAGCGTGAGGACGCGTTTGAAGGCCGCATCGGACAGCTTGTACCGGGAATGGTCGGCGAAAGGCGTATTGAGGGCTGGTTCCAACCGGGGGACGGAGATGTTGTGGGGGCCGGTCTTGAAGCGCCTTTCCAGTTCCCGCACATGGGCCAAAAGCCCCATGGCCTCGAACCGCCAGTCATAGAGGCCGAAAAGGGCCCCCAACCCGACGTCCTGCAGGCCGGAAGCCAGTGCCCGGTGGTGGGCGTAAAGGCGCCAGCGGTAATCGTGCTTGGGTGTGGAACGGGGATGGAGCCGGTCATAAGTGGGGCGATGGTAGGTTTCCTGGAAAATCTGGTAAGCCCCGATCTCGGCGTTCCGGAGACGCGCCAGCTCTTCCATGTTGAAGGGAGGGGCCGTGACACTGATGCGCCGGATATTGGCCGTCCGGCCGGTCTTGGTGCGGATCTTGACCCCGTAAAGGGTTTGGAGGGATTGGATCAGGTAATCCACGTCCGTGTCCGGGTGTTCCCCCAAAACCGCGGTGACCCTCCGGTGGCCCGTCCCTGCCAGGACCTCGCCTTCCCGCCGGATCTCCTCCTGGTTGAGGACGACCCGTTCGATGGCCTGGTTGGTGTTGCGGAACCCGCAATAAACGCAGGCGTTGACGCATTGGTTGGCCAGGTAAAGGGGCGCGAAAACCACGACACGGTTGCCGTAAACCCGCGACTTGACCCGGTCCGCCGTTTCCGCCATGCGGGCGTTCAGGTCGGGCGTGTCGGCGCGGATCAGGAGGGCCAGTTCGTCCATTTACAGCGTCTGGAGATCGAGGGATTTGGCCAGGATGTCCTCGACTTGCCGGGCTTCGGGTTCGGTGGCGCGGTTCAGCCTCTCGAAGATCCCTTCGGCGGCGATGAAATCCCTATCCCCGTCCAGGAAGAGTCCGATTTCCTTTTCCTTGACCCGGTTGGCCGACCATTCCTGGATTTTGGTTTGCGATTCCACTTTGAATCCTTTTCGAGCCGCGAAGTTGCCCGGGGCGGACAAAACTGAGTCCTTGGTTTCCAAGGTCGTTCCATTCGTCCTTAAACCCGGCGTAACTCCGCCCACTCCGTGGTGAAAATGTCCGTCAGCCCGCGACGGGAGCGGTGGAAGGGTTGCCGGCCTGGGGCCGGCCATAGGCCAGCTCATGGTAGCGCCGGTACCTTTCCTGGACCCATTTTTGGGCTTCGGCCACCACGGACTTGGCGTCCTGGGGATGGCCTTCCAAAAGGACCCGGAAACGGTTCTCGCCCCGGAGGTACTCCTCGAGGGGCAGGTTGGGCTCGGGCGAATCCAACTGGAGGGGG
>JAICXI010000447.1 GCA_025980505.1 bacterium
AAAGAGGCTCACCCAACTGGCCCGCCGGACCCGCACCAAAATCTACCTGCCTTCCGGCGCCCTGTGCGGCTTGGACGGGCTCAAGGCCGCCCGCCAGTTGGGCAGGCTCCAGCGGTTCCAAATCACCTCCACCAAGTCCCCCAAGGGTTTCGGGGGGGCCCCGGGCCTCACCCCGCGGCAAAGGCTTCTTCTTTACAAAAGCCGGAAGCCCTTTTATCTTTATAAAGGCGATGTGTGGGGCGCCATCCGGCGGTTTCCCGCCAACGTGAACGTGGCCGCCACCATGGCCCTGGCGTCGGGAAACCCGCGGAAACTCCAGGTGCGGGTGGTGGCGGACCCGCGGGCGCGGTTCAACCAGCATGAAATCCTCGTCCGCGGCGATTTCGGGGAACTGACGGCCGTCACGCGGAACCGCCCCTCGGCCTTGAACCCCAAGACCAGCGCCCTGGCCATCCAGGCGGCCTTGGCCTTGTTCGAAAGGCTTGAAAGTTTCGTCGAGATTGGGACTTAATAGGCGAGACGCAAGAAAGCGGAAGGCCCGGGAGTGGTTTCCCGGAAAGGGCGGGGATGGCCTCCTTGCCCGGCCGTTTTCAATCCTTTGACTGCGAGGTGACTTTGGAACCGGATAAACCCGTGACCGACTTGCCTTGCGCGATCCAGATCCGGGGCCTTTCCAAGACCTATAAAACCGGATTTTGGCTCGCCCCGAAGGTCACCCACGCCCTCCATGACCTCCACTTGGACGTCTATGAAAAACAAGCCTTCGGCCTCTTGGGCCTGAATGGCGCGGGTAAGACCACCACCATAAAACTCATCCTGGGACTCCTGAAGCCAACGGCCGGCACCCTCCGGATTCTGGACGGCCGTATTTCGGACCGGCGGGTGCGTGACCGGATCGGTTACCTCCCCGAACTCCCTTACTTCTCCAAACAACATACGGGCCGGGAACTGTTGAGGTATTTCGGGGCCCTGCACGGCCTGTCGGGGAAAGCCCTCCGTCACCGCGTGGAGGAGGTCCTGGAGTTGGTCCGCATGACGCGGACCGCCGACCAGAGGGTTTCGGGTTATTCCAAGGGAATGCAACAGCGTATCGGCATCGGCCAGGCCTTGATCGGAAAGCCCCAATTGCTGATCTGCGACGAACCCATGAGCGGCCTGGACCCGGTGGGATACAAGGAAATGCGGGATATCTTCATCGACTTGAAAAAAATGGGAACGACGATCTTCCTGAACACCCACATCATGGATGAGGTGGAGCGCATCTGCGACCGCATCGGCATCCTGCACGACGGCCGTCTCAAGGAAGTGGTGCCGGTCCACCAGGTCCTCCAATCCACCGTGCCCGTGGATTATTGGGTGGACGTGGACGCCGGGGAAGCCCCCAAGCTGTCCGGCCTTCCTTTCCAGGACGCCGTGGCCCAGAACGGCGGCGTACAGGTGACGGGGATGGTGCTGGCCGAAACCCTGGCCTTGCTGACTTCCCGCAGGGCCGAGGTGAAGGGCGTCCGGCCCCTTTCCTCGCTGCTGGAGGCTTATTTCCTGCGGGCCATCGGCGCCCAGGTGGGCCCGGCTTCGCCGGCCAAGGGGGGCCAATGAGGAAGATCGCGACGGTGGCTTTATTCACCTTCCGGGAGCTTATCCGGAGCAAGATGCTGTTCGTGTGGCTCATCAGCGTGACGGTCCTTTGCTCCCTGGCTTTCCTGCTTTCGATCCTGAGTTTCGGCAGCATCCTGGAGATCTTCATGGACCTGGGGTTGGCGGGCATGGAAATGGCGGGCATCCTGGTGTTGTTGTTGAGCCTGGCCGTGACTTACACCACCGAAATGGACCAGAAGGCCATCTTCCTTTCCCTGGCCAAACCCCTCACGCGGGGGGAATACCTTCTGGGCCGGGTCCTGGGCTTTTACGGGGTCAACGCCCTCATCCTGTCGGGGATGGGCCTGGTGGTCGTGGGCCTGGTGGTTTTCGTGGGGGGCGGGAATGTGCCGCCCCTCTTTTACGCTTCGGCGGCCTTTTTATTCCTGGAAATGTTCCTCCTGACGGTCCTGGGCCTGATGTTCCAGGTGATCGGCACTTCCATGGTGGGAGTGGTGCTTTACGCCTTTTTCAGCATCCTGCTGGGCCACCTGGCCGGCGAAGTGCAATGGATGCTGCGCCAGCAGT
>JAICXI010000023.1 GCA_025980505.1 bacterium
GGCGGCGGCGGTGGTCCCGTCGATGCTCGGATCCACATAGTTGCCCGCCTTATTGCGCATCTTGGCGTAAGGAATGCTGTTTTGCTTGGCATAGGCCAATTCGATGTAGCCGATGCAGCCCGGGATTTGCTTGATCAAACCGGCCACACCCTCGTTGCCCTTGCCGCCCACGCCCAGGGGCCACTTGACCGACTTGCCCCAACCCACGCTGGAAGCCCACTTGGTGCTCACCTTGGTGAGGTAGTTGGAGAAGATGTTGGTGGTGCCGCTGCCGTCCGAACGGTGGGCCACCGTGATGTTCAAGTCCGGCAGGTTCACGCCGGGGTTCAACTCGGTGATGGCCGGGTCGTTCCACTTGGTGATGGCGCCCATATAAATATCGGACAGGACCGCCGGAGTCAGCTTCAGGCCCGAATCCACGCCCGGGATGTTATAGGAAACGCAAACCGCGCCCATCACCACCGGCAGGTTCAAGGCCGGCCCGCCCACCTTCTTGCTTTCATCGGCGGTCAGGAAGGCGTCCGTGGCGCCGAAGTCCACGGTCTTGGAGATGAACTGCTGGATGCCGCCGCCGGACCCGATGGACTGGTAGTTCACCTGGATGCCGTTCTCCTTGTTGTACTCGTAAAACCACTTCTGGAAGATCGGGTTGTCGAAGGTCGAACCCGCCCCGTTGAGGGTTACGGCTTGGGCCGCGCCGGCGGCGGTTAAGGCGGCCGCCACCAGGGCTCCCGCCAAGATTTGCTTCAAGCTTTTCATTGTGAACTCCTCTTTTCGTTGGATTTTAGGCTTCCCATCACTCAACCTTTGTTACATCTGTGTTAACTAACAGCGCCGCCAAAATTGAATCCTCTTTTTTGCAGCCTGCCACCCTCCAATTCCCATGGAAACGGAGGGAAAGAGGGGCCGGCCCGATTCCCTGACTATCGGGCGGCCCCCCGGATGAAATCTTTACAAGTTCACGATGCAATCCAGGTAGCTGATAACGGCCGGATCGTGCTTGGAGGCGCCCAGCAAGGCGTTGTATTCGTGCCCGGCAATCCACTCGGAAAGCTTCAAGGTCACGCCCTTGGCCATCAAAGTGGAAAGGGACCCGAAGACATACTGGGTGTTGGTGCGGCCCGAGTCGTCATCCACCAGGTAAGGCAACTGGCAGTTGGGGTCGGTCTCGGCGAACAAGAGGGTTCCGGCGAATTCCCCGGGTTCCCTATTGGCTCCGATGTCCACTCCGACCAGGAAGGCGTACTGGTTGGTGAAGGTACTGCTGTAGCCCGTAGGGCTGGTCGAATCGGGCAGGTTCTTCCCGTTCAGGTTGTCCGTGGCATGGATGTACCACTTCATGGGCACGTCACCCAAATTGTGCTTGAGGTAAACCATGGCTTCCACGTTGTTCCAGTCGCGGGCCACGCCGCCGGGGTCCAGGACGCCCGTAAAGCCCGTGATGGGGTTCTTGCCCAAGGCGGTGGAAACACCGCTCGACATGATTTTCGTCGAATTGGGGATGTACTCGTAGCCGGCCATGAGGCCCAAGGTCGAATCGTCGCCCAACTTGGCGCCATATTCGGCCTGCAGGTTGTCCATGAACAGGTCCATGTTGCCGAAGGTCGTGCCCGAGGCGAACTGGTTCTGCAATTCAAAATAAGTGGCGCGCAGAGCGAAGTCGCCGCTTTTAAACTCGGCCAAAGCCCCCTCGGGCTGGATGTCCGGGTCCCAGGTGATCACGGTCTTGGTCAGGGGATTGTCCATTTTGCCCGCGATGAACGAAAGCATCCCGTTGGCGAAGCCGGGCTTCCACAGGATCTCGGCCGTGTCGATATTGACGGTCGGGTCCACCATGGCCGTGTCGAAGGTGTTGTTCTGGCTCCAGGGGGAGTTCGTGGCACCGGTGGCGATGCGGATCTTCCCGGTAAAATCCCCGCTGGTCAGCGAAGCTCCGAAGCGGGCGCGGTAACGGCCCATGCTCTGGTCGCTGATGGTCACTCCCGTTTGGCTCGAATTTTGGGTGATGAAGGCGTAACGGATACGCATATCCCCAAAGAACTTCAAGCTCCCGATCTTGCTTTCGACCTCATCCATCTTGGCCGCCATCGATCCCAAGGCCGAATTGATGTCGTCCATCGTCTGGGATTGATCGGCGGATGCGTCCGTCCCCTCCTCCGACTTAGCGGCGAACGCCGGCGTGCTCAGGGCAGCCGTCAAAGTCCCCGCCACGAAAAGCGCCAGTAACCAAAAGCGTTTCATAACCTCTCCTTGAACTTTTTTTTACTTCTTTTCTTCGATCCAGGTTCTTCAGCTTCAACTTGGAACAACGGAGTGTCGAAAGGTAAGCGTCCCCCCCATTCCCAAAGAAAGAGGGCGTCCCCATCCCCTTTCAACGAATCCCGTTCGCGATAGGGCGTGGTGGCAAAGACCCGAAACGGAAGAAATACGTGCGGAACTTTACAGGGAGGGGAAACGGGGACCATTTCAAGCGTGTTAAATACAAGTTAACTTTGCCCGGGTTTTTACAAAGGAAAGGCCGGGTTAAATCCCCTTCCCCATCGCCTCTTGGTGCGATTTCGCGGGCCCCGGGGCTCCGGAATTCCCCGCCGCCCGGAGGAACCCGCGCGGATCCGGGCAAGACATTCCAGCCCCTTTTCTTGCGGTTTTCCCCCATTTCCGGTACGCCGCCCCCCCCCGGTTTCCGTAACATTTAAAGGAAACCGTTCGTCTAAAAGAAGTCTGCCGGAGGATGCCTATGCCGCGCCCCAATCGAAGCCGATTCAAAACAGGTTTTTTCGCGCATTTCAGCGTGATCTTCCTGCTTTTTGCGGCGATGGTTTTCCGGCTTGCTCCAGGCCATGCCCCGACCCTAGGTGGAACCGCCTTTTCTCCCGCCGGTTTGTCCCACCGGGACACCCATTGGCATCCCCACCGCCGTTTCTTCCCCGGCCAACAGCCCCTCTTCAAGGCCGCCGAAGAGGCTTTTCCTTATCCCTCAACGGCCCCACCGGCGCAGGCTGAAAAAAATTTCGCCTCCGCCACAAGCCGGCAAACCCCCGTCCCGGCCTTAAGGCTTTTTTCCGCGCCCCAACGTTTCCGGGTTTTGCGCATTTAAACCCACTGCCCTCCGCGGTCCCTCAGGCGCCGGTGCCCATGGGGGATTCCTCCCTTTTGGATTTTCCTCAACGCGGAACCCCCACCGGACGCAGGCAAGCCCCACCATCTAAAAGGCGGCGGACCCAAGTGAATCCGCCCGAAAGGAACCAAAATGAATTTTTACGTTTCGATTTTCCAACTGATCCAAACCGTCGAAAACCTGGAGAGGGATTTCGGACACCTGGCCGGCCGGGCCTTCCGGATCAGTCCGCGGGATTCCCACGCCAACCGTGGGATCCTGGAGCAATGTTCGGCCAAAGTGGGTGAAGTGAGGGCCTTGATGGGAAGGAACGCCCATCTCAGCAAAACCTCGCTGCGCCACGTTTCCCTTCTTTCCCAAATCTTCCAGTTATGCTTCCGGCGGATGGTGCATTTGGCGGCCGCGGTCCCGGGCCCGGGGCAGGAGGAGGGAAATTACGCCAAGGCCGTCCGCTACCTTTTATCGTCCGCGGCCAGGCATTACGGCATCATGGAAAGGCGCCTTTCCGGCTTGGCCGGCATCTCCTTGACGCTGGACCTTTACGAACCGCCGGAGAAAAAAGCCGAAGGCGCGGACCTATTTCAAAGGGAGGAATCCTATCTTCGGGAGACTTTAAAGCTTTTGGAGAGGGCCGTCGAAGCCTTCGACGAGGAACGGGAACTGTTGGAATCGCTGATCCTGATCCGCCGGGAGATCGTGGAAATCCGCAGGAAATTCAAGAGCTTCGCGGTCCTGCCGGCCGCCTCCAAGGCGAAGGAGACTTCCCCGGCCCTGCCTTGAGGGGCCGGCCTTGTCCTGGAATCCTTCCGGGGGCCGGCCCCACCGGCCCCCGTCCCGGCGGAGAGGCTTATCAGCCTTTCATGCCATTGGCGGGGGACCCGTCCAAATTGAACAATTCGAAGGAACCGTCCTTAAAGGTCACCAGGATTTGGGAATTGCCGTTGTCCGGGTTCGAGAACTTCACGCCCGTCACGTTGGAGGCCAGGTAGGCGGGCTTGGAGTTTCCATCCGACCCGTAGAGGAAGGCGTCGCCGTCCGTCGTGACCTTGACCGTCAAGTTTCCATCCTTGCTGCGGAAAGTCTTGTTGTCGGCCTCAGCTTCGCCGTTGTCGTTGCCGTTTGCCGCCGGGGTATAATCGCCGTCATGATAGACGTAAACGACGGCCGTCCCCGGATTCTGCCACCACCATCCTCCGTCGTCCCAATAGCACCAGCGGTCCGCCCAATCGTCGTACCACCACCAGTTGTCGGCGTAATATTGGGTCCAAAAGCAGCTTCCCCCGTAGTACCATCCATACCAATTGCAGCCGTATCGGTCATAGTAATGGCAGTAGGGGTTGCCGTTCCAGGTGTGCCAATAGTAATGGTTGGGTATGACTTCGGCCCGGTTGAAGGAATTGATCTGGGACCGGAAAGCCCTATTACGCGCGATGGACGACATATGGTTCATCACGGTCGGCGAACTCATGAACCGGGGTGAAACCACGGCGGCGGAAATCCGCCGCCCCGAAGGCCCCTGGTTAGGCAACCGGAAAGAGGCCCTTTGAAGCCGGTTGGGAAGAAGGGAATGGGCACCCAAGGGTTTGGGGACTCCCGTGATTCCCATGCGTTGAAACCTTTGGGGAACCGTCGAAGAGTGGAGTCCGCGGGTGTTGAAACCGCGTCCGGACTTGAAAGCCTGAAGGGAATGGGAAGAGGAGCCGTGCCAGTGGAATCCGCTGGACTGGTTCGAACCGCCGTTGAAGCCCTTGAAGCGGCCGGACCCCGGGTTCCCGGAACCTTGGAGGGACTTTCCGGCGCCAAACCCGCCCCCGCTTCGATTGCCGCGGCCGGCCCGGACGGAAAGGGCACTCCCCCCCTTCCCATTATCCCAAGAACCCACGGACGAATCGGAACCGCCGTTGCCCCAACCGGCTCCTCCGTGGTCGCCGCCGGATCCACCGTCCCGGTTACCCCCTCCGGGATTTCCGCCGCCGTCGCCCCGGAAAGCGTAAACCGCGGCCACGGGGAAAAGCAGCGCTATGGCCGCAACCACCAAGGTCTTTTTCATTCCCATATCACACCGCCTTTTGAATCGGAACTATTCAATCGCCGGAACCGCCTATTCCAGCTTCGGCTCTTTCTTAATTATTAGACGTTCCTGGCCAAGAAAACAGTTCCCTTTGTGGCGGGTAAAATAAAACTGTCAGATTCCTTCTCCATGAACCCGTTGTTTTAGGCCCCGGGTAGGACGAAATATCTTGGGATTTCCGTGAAACCGCTTCAAGGAACTCAAGGAAAACGAAAGGACGGACCGGCGGGTTGGATCCTATCCGGAGGGGGTTAGGGGTAGGTTTTCCACGTTGGATAGGCGCGGGCCACTTTTATTTAAAGGAAAAGCCCGAGCAGCCTTTTCTTAAGGATCCACTGGTCGAGCAAGTCGAGGGATTCCGCCCGGCTTTTGCCGGCCAGGGCCTTTTTCAACCAACGGAAAGCGAATACCGGGGAAGTTTTCTTCCTTGAGGAGGGGCGTAACCGGGTTTTAGACTTCTCCAGCACCGCAGGGGCGGATGCAGTCCTTTTCATAAAGGCCTCCCAAAATGATCTTCGAAAAAACCGTAAAGAGCGCACCGCATCGGCCCCCAAAGTCCCTCCGGGTCGTGAACGCCCACCTAATCGGTGGGCACTCCTCGCAATGACAGATGGGGAAGAGGATGCCGGGGTGTTTCAGTTGTCATTGCGAGGAACGAACTTTGTGACGAAGCAACCAGAGTTCATGGGTGGTTTAAGCTTCGGGTGGAAGACGGCATTTTTAAACGGATTCGACAAGCTCACCGCTGGCTGGGGTTGCCGCCCAACCCGGCAAACGAAGGGTCAAAGGAGGTAATGCGCCATCCACAACCCGGCCTGGGCGCTCGAGAGACCCAACCCCATGCCGGCGAGGACGTCCGTGGGATAATGCACCCCCAGGTAAATCCTGGAAAAGCCCACGCCAAAGGCCCACAGAAGCGCCGGTACCGTCAGCGCCGGGAATGCGGCGGAGACCAAGGTGGCCATCAGAAACCCGGCCGCCGTGTGCCCGGAAGGGAAACTGAATTCGTCCGGCGGAACGATCAGGAATTGGATGTCCGCCAACTTGCGGAAAGGCCGGGGCCGCTTGATGTTTTTCTTCAGGAGGTAGTAAAGGGTGAGTTCCAAGGCGAAGGCGGCCACGCCGGCCAGGACGTAAGGGAGCGCTGCCGGCCGGACCAGGGCCCAGGCCAGTCCCATGAAGGCGCAGGAATAGCTTTCCGCGCTGCGGGACAGGACGTAGAAAAATTTCCTCCAGGACTTCCGGTGCGCGTCCCCGAAAATCTTCCCGAACATGCGGGCATCCCACCGGGTCACTTGTCGAATCAGATCGGCCACCATGGCTTTTCCCCTTTTTACCAGGGAAAGATTAGGGCCCCTGTATTTCGCCAAGGTAAATAGATCATGAAGGGGGCCGAAAATCCCTCCCGCCTCCGGCAACGGAAATCCGCCCCAAAAGCCCGGTCTCGCCCCATCTTCTTCCAGAAAAAGGCTAAAATGAGCCTGTTTTTGTGATTTTTAACAGTGAAGTAACCATGGGAACCCTAAGACGGCTTAAAATCCTGCCGGAGGGACGCCGTGGATCGGGTTGTTCCTTATTCTTCCCCCTATCGGGGACCCCTGGAGTGTTATGCCGACCCTTTGTGCCATTGATGTGGGCTCCAACGCCATGAGGTTGGCCATCGGCTTCCTGGACCACAACCGCAAGCTCCACGTGGTGGAGGACTTGCGCGAACCCGTGCGCCTGGGCCAGGACGTTTTCACCAAAGGCTCCATTTCCAAGGAAACCACCCGCCGCGCCGTCGAGGCCTTCCTGAAATTCAGGGAAGTCATCGAACAGCACCAGGTGGTGAAGACCAAGGCCGTGGCCACCAGCGCGGTGCGGGAAGCCCGCAACCGCGACCCCTTCCTGAAGAAGCTTTACCAGGCCACCGGCATCGAATTGAAGCCCATCACGGCCGACGAAGAGGCCCTCCTGGTGTACCTAGCCGTGTCCAAAAAGGTGGCGTTGGACGGCAAGACCGCCATGCTCGTGGACATCGGCGGCGGCAGCGTGGAGATCACCCTTGCCCGCAACGGCAAGATCCTGGCCACCGACAGTTTCCAAATGGGCTCGGTACGGCTCCTCAAGGTTTTGGACCGGGAAAAGCACGGCGAAAAGAAATTCGAGGCCATGGTGCAGGAATATGCCGACGCGGCTCGCAAGCGTTTCGGCCAGAAACTGGCCGGCCAAAAGATCGATCTTTGCGTCGGCACGGGTGGAAACCTGGACACCCTGTCCGACCTCAAGGAAAAGCTCCTCCACAAGAAGGAAACCGCCTTCGTCACGGTGCGGGAGTTGGAGGCGATCCTCCAACGGCTCCGCAAACTCTCCTACGAGGAAAGGATCGTCAAGCTGGGCCTGAGGCCGGACCGCGCCGACGTGATCCTTCCCGCCTCTCTGGTTTTGCGGAAGATCATGGAAGTGGCCCGGGCGGGCCGCGTTGTCGTGCCCCACGTCGGCGTCAAGGAAGGGCTCTTGATCGACATGGTGCCCGAACTCCTGACGGGCAAGCCTCCCCTGCGCCACGACGAAGTGATGGGGTCGGTGCGCCAAACCGGGCTGAAATTCGCCTACGACGAAGCCCACGCCAATACCGTCTCCCGCCTGGCCCTGGACCTGTTCGAGAAGACCCGGAAGCTCCACCGCCTGGGCGACGACAACAAGCTGCTCCTGGAGGCCGCGGCCCACCTGCACGACATCGGCCAGTTCGTGAACTACGCCTCCCACCACAAGCATTCCTATTACCTGATCCGCTCCTCCCAGATCGTGGGTTTGAAACCCGAGCAGGCCGAGTTGGTGGCCAATATCGCCCGGTACCACCGCAAATCCACGCCCAAGCTCAAGCACGACAACTACCGGCTCCTGCCGCCCCGGGAAAGGCTGCTGGTGTGCAAATTGGCCTCCCTCCTGCGGATCGCCGACGCCATGGACCACGACCACTCCTCCAAGGTGCAATCGTTCCGCATCCGGTACAAAAGGCCCCACTGGGCCGTCCAATTGGTAGGTTCGGGCGACATGTTGCTGGAAAAGTGGTCGTTGTTGAAAAAATGCGACCTGTTCGAGAAAACCTTCAAGGTGAAGTTTTCCGTGATGGGGATGAAAAAAAGCTGAGAACCGCCCGGGTGTCAAAGCGCGGATTGAAAGGGTAAAAAAGAACCCACGAAGTTTTGTCCGTCTTTAAAAAAGGGATTTTCCGGGCGGGACGCCTTGTTTTCAATGCCGTGACTGTGCCTCCTTGCCTCTGTGGTGAACCCTGTTTTCGACTTGAATGTAAAAGGAGATCTTAAATGCCGAAGGGGAAATCCAAGGAAATCGAAGGACGGCTCATCGCCGTGGAGGGGCTGGACGGGTCGGGCAAATCCACCCAGATCCGCCTCCTGAAGCGCTGGCTGGAACTGGAAGGCTACAAGGTTTTTTTCACCGAATGGAACTCCTCCGAGCTGGTGAAAAAAGCCACGCGCAAGGGCAAGAAGAAAAAACTCCTCACGCCGACCTCCTTTTCATTGATCCACGCCACGGATTTCGCCGACCGTTACGAACGCCAAATCCTCCCCTTGCTGAAGGGGGGATACCTGGTGTTGGCCGACCGCTACGTCTACACGGCCTTCGCCCGGGACGCCGTGCGGGGGTGCGACCGGGACTGGCTGCGCAAGCTTTACCGCTTCGCACGCAAGCCCGACATCACGTTTTTCTTCGAGCTGCCCCTGGAAGTGGCCCTGGGGCGGATCCTGGAGGGCCGGCCCGCCTTGAAGTACCACGAGGCCGGAATGGACATGGGTTTTTCCAAGGACCCCTATGAATCCTTCCGGATTTTCCAGGGGAGGATTTACGAGGAGTACGGCCGGATCTTCAAGGAATTCCCCGTCGAGCGCGTCAACGCCACCGAGCCCTCGGAGGAACAACAGGCGAAAATGCGGGATATCGTGAAAAAACTCATCGACTTGAAAAAGTTCAAGCTGAATCGCGGATTCGCGGGAGGCAGGCCATGAAACTCAAGCGCTTTTACGGAAAGGGCCTTCCCAACGTCGAACTGTCCCAGGTGAAGGGCACCCTCATCGTGATCGAGGGTTCGGACGGCGCGGGCCGCTCCACCCAGATCGGTTTCCTGCAGAACTGGCTGGAGCGCAAGGGATATCCCACGGTGGTGGCGGGTTTGAAGCGTTCCGAGCTGGTGGGTGAAGCCTTGGCCGAGGCCATGCGCGGCAACACGCTCAACGCCATCACCTTGAACCTCTTTTACGCCACCGACTTCGCGGACCAGTTGGAGCGGGTCATCCTCCCGGCCCTGAAGGCCGGGTTCGTGGTGCTGGCCGACCGCTACATCTACACCCTCATGGCCCGTGACATCGTGCGGGGTTCCTCCATGGAGTGGCTCAAGGAACTCTACGGCTTCGCCCTGGTCCCCGACGCGGTCTTTTACCTGAATACCAGCCCCAAGATCCTGGCCGAGCGGAACTTCCAGAAGCGGGGTTATTTGGACTACTGGGAATCGGGCATGGACATCCAGCGGATGGGCGGCATGTACGAAAACTTCATCAAGTACCAGGCCCGCCTGCACAAGGTCTTCCAGGCGCTCCAGCGGGAATTCAGTTTTTACAGCATCCAAGGCAGCCGCTCGGCGCCTTCCATCGCCAGGGAAATAAGGGGGCGGGTGGAAAAAATCATGGCGGCCGCGGCCACCGCGGAGAAGGCGCCGGAAAAGGCGGTGGAGAAGCCCGCCGCCGCCCCGGACAAACCGGCCGCCCCGCCCGAACAAATTCCGGAAAAAACCGGCATTTCGGAAAAACCAAAGGCCTAAGTCTCGGGGAAGAAAAAAAGGCCGTTGGCCGCGGATGAATAAGGATAAACCCAGATAAGGATTCCGGCCATTTTCCCGATTTGCAGGTGGGGTAACCCCCACCTTTGAAAAGGGAACCTACCTTTAAGTTCCTAGTTTTGGATCTCGGTTGTGTTTAGTCGTCATTGCGAGACTCGAATTTCGAGGCGAACCCTTCGATTCGCTTCGATCACACAGGGCCAAGGCAACCCAAGCCTGCGGTGAGCCACCGCAGGGAGCCGAACCGTTCATGGGTGGTTTTAACCGTGGCTGCCGATTTTTCCCAAAAGCTTATTTGAACTTGGGTTGCTTGAGCCTTCGCCAAAGGCTACGGCCCACAAGTCGTCAAATCATTCCCCGGTCCGGCGTAGCTTTA
>JAICXI010000087.1 GCA_025980505.1 bacterium
ATGAAGCCCAAAAGCAGGAACCTCAGGACGTGCGTCACCGCCAAACTGGAGGCGAAAAAAAGCGGCAGGATGGGTGCGATGAACCTCAAGGATGGGTTCCGCAGCCGGAACAGGAACAAAAGCGGAAAAACCGCAAGGGCCAGGGGGCCGCAAAAGTTATAACTGTCGGGACTGGCCATGGTGAGGGTCCAAGGCAAAGCCAGGCAGGCCCCCACCGTATGGGCCACCCAACCATGCTGCTCGCGCAAGAGGCTCTCATACCCCGCGGCGGGCAAATGGCGCCCCGGGAAGAGGGACGTGAAATAAGGGAAAAAGGGGTTGCCCGTATAGGCCAGGTTTTTCAGGATCCAGGGCGCCGCCAAAAGGCCGGCGCCGGCCAAGGCCGGGGGGAAAAACCTCCAACGTTCCCTCAAGGCCTTCCCCGTTTGGAAGAGGAAGACGCCGAGCACGGCAGCCAGCCCGAGAAGGGCCGTGTACTTCGTGGAAAAGGCCAGCCCGGCGAAAAGTCCCGCCGTCAGGGCCCCGGGAAACCCGCCCCCTTGCTTGGAGAAAAACCGATGGAGGGCGTAGGTAAAAAGGAGGAGCGCCAGGGCCAGGAACCCTTCCACGGCCGTGGTCCAGGTGGCCAGGGCGAACACCGGCAGCGTCAGGGTCAGTCCCAGGGTGAGCCAACCGGCCCTTTCCCCGCCCGCCTCCCTCGCCCAACCGCCGGCCAAAAGCGCGCAGGCCCCGAAGCAAACCGCATGCAGCAGTTTGGCCGTTTCCGTGCCTTGGAGGACAAGACCGTTCAAGAAATAGGTTTCCCCGCCAAAGGGGTAATTGGAAAAAAATTGGGTCGGGAAATCGGCCAGGCCGTGGTGGAAAAGCCAGTAACGGGGCACCGCCAAGTGGTAAACCATCGAATCGTAAAAAGTCTCAGGCGCCAAATCCTGGAGGACGGAAAAGGCCCAGTAAAACAACCCGGCCAGGACAAGGACAAGGGTGCCCGCCTGCCTGGGATAAGAAAAGGAAGGAAGCCGGAAGGGCTTTTGTTTTAAAAAAAGAAAACCGTCCTTCAAGAAAGCCAGCGCGCAAAGGCCTCCCGCCCCCTCCCAAAGCGGTGGATACCAGAGGCGGGTGAGCCCTGTCCCAATCCAGAACAGGTCCAGGCCAACCGCCCCCAGCCCGAAATCAAACCCGAACCGGACCCAGGAGTCCCCCAGGTCGAAGGAAAGCCACCGCCGGACCCGACAGCCCAAGGACCAAGTGGCCCCGGAAATGACGAGGCCCGCGAGAAGGATTCGAAAGGACCGGCCCATCACCCCGAAGGCTTGGCCCGCGGGAACGGGGGGAAAGGCGCCTGGATCGAATATTTCCCCGACGGCGGGGAAAAACCGGAGGACCGGGTGGCCGCTCCCGAAGAAATAGCGGGCGAAAACCAGCAGCCCCCAGAGGAAAGCCATCACCGCCACCGGGAATCGCGCCCGGCTTTGCGCGCAGTCAAGGGGTTCGGGCGGGGGTTTCATGGGACGGCGCCTTTAAGGCCGCCCGGCGGCGGGGCGGCCTGCGGATGTTTCCTTGCGTCCTTGAACAAGCCGGGGTAGGCCCTCTCGGCCTTTTGACGGGCCCGACGTGCTTCAACGGGATTCCGGGAAGCCTCGGAAAAAGCCGCCCACTCCCGGTAGCCTTCGGCCGTCAACCCGCCGAGGCTATCGGCCCGGCGAAAATCCCGGAACGCCTCGGGCGCCTTCCCCCGGGCCGCTTCCAAGAGGGCCCTTTTTTCCCACCAATAGGCTTCCTTGGGAAAAAGGCCCAGGAGTTCCCCCGACTCTTCCTCGGCCCGGGGGTAATTCCCGGTTTCAAAGTCGTTGATGAAATCATAGGCGGCCGGGCAAAAAAAGGAAAAGGGATTCGCCACATAGGGACCCGGCGTTGCGGACAACCGGGGCCTGATCCGGTAGACGGCCAGGAAGTCCTTCCAGTACACCGGCTCCAGTCCCCCGGCCAGGAATTCGTTCAGCCTTTTCCATTCCTCCGGCCGAAGTTCATACTGGCGGTAATCTTTCGAGGTCCGCAGGCCTTCGGGTATGTTGACGGCCAGGTAGGTCACGCCCAGTTCGCGCAGGCGCCTTAAAATGCCTTCCGGCCCCTTTTCCCGGCGGGCGGCCTCGGCCAGGAAGGGGGCGTCAAAGGCCGAGTTGGCGTAATAGGGGCGCCGGTAATAGACGCCGCGGGCGTCGCCCACGATCAAAAGCTCCGCTTCCGCCGGCAAATGGTCCCCCGTCCATCGGGCGAGGGGTTCGTACGAGTTCAAGAGCTTGCGGTCCAGGTAGGATTCGCGGCCCTCCTTCCCCGACCAGATTCCCGCCCCGTCGTAATAGCCCGCGCTTAAATCGACGTATTTCCCGAAGCACAGGACGGCGCAAGCCGCCACGGAAACGACCCAGATCATCCCCCAACCCTTCCGCTTGTCCGCGGCCAGCAATGCCGAGAGCACCATGAGGGCCAAAACAAAAGCCGGCATGGAAAACCGAAGCATGTGGGAAAGGCCCAATCCCAGCAGGAAGGAAAGGGCCATGGTCTTGGCCAGGAACCGCAGGGAGCCGTTGGAAGGCCGCAGGACGAGGAAAACCGGTAGAAAGGCCAGGAGGAGCGGGCCGATAAACTGTCCGTCCCCCCATTGCGGCAGGGTAAGCCGCCAGGGCAGCGTCAAAACCGACCAAAGCCCGTGATCCATGGGGAGGAATTGGCGGTTTTCACCCAACAGCCGCTCATAGCCTTGGTGGGGGAATTGGCGCCCGCCCATCCAGGAAATGGCGTAAGGGAAAAAAGCGTTGCCGGTGAAAAGGGCGTTTTTGAGGAGCCAAGGGCCGACTTCCAGCAAGCCGCACCCCGCCAAGATCAGCCCGGTTTTTTTATTTTTAAAAAAACCCCACTCCCCCTGCCAAAGGCAAGCCAAAAAGGCGGCTGAAATTCCAACCACCGCCGTGGGTTTGATGGAAAGGGCCAGGCCCGCCAGGATACCGGTGGCGAGGGTCCAAGCCGGAGCCGCGGGGCCGGCCTTTTTTCGTCTGGAATGTTGGACGGCCTTTTCCAGGCCGTAGAAGAAAAGGAGGAGGGTCAGGGTTAAAAGCCCGTCCACCCGGACAGCCCAGGAATTCAAATAAAGCAGGGGAAAGGTTGAAACCGCCACGCCGGCCGCGACGGCCGCCGGAAAGCCCGCTATTTCCCGGATCCAAGAGGCGGCCAATAAGGCAATCCAAGCCAACACCGTGGCGTTGAGGACCTTGGCCCCTTCCGTCCCGGAAAGCACGAAACCGTTCATGAAAAACAGGGAGCCGCCGTGGAAATAGCCGGAAAGCAGGTGGGTCGGGTTATCCGAAATACCGTGTCGAAAAAGCCAGAAAGACGGCATTCCCAGGAAATAATTCAGCGAATCATAGAAGGTTTCCGGTAAAAGGCAGTGGGCGAGCAGGAAGAGGAAATAAAGGGGCGCCACAAGGGCCCAAAGGGGGAATTTTCCCTTCAACCCCGCGAAAGAAGGGTTTTTTTTTCGAAGTGACAAGAGGTCCCGGAGCAGAAAAAAGGTCAAACCCAGGAGGGCGGCCCACCCGATCGGGTCAAACCAAAGCCGCACCAGGCCCAGTCCCATCCAAAAGAGGTTCATCAAAAAAAGGCCCAAAATCCAGTCAAAACAAAAGCGGACGCCGAAAGAAGGGATGGAAAGGAAAAACCATTTTCTCAAGCGCCTTCCGGTGTTCCAAAGAAGGCCTGTTATCCATAATCCCACGAAAAGATCCCACAAGGATCCCCCCCAAACTTGAAGCCTTTGGGCCAAGGCCGCGTTCGGAAAGCGGTTTGAATCGAAAACAAGGGGAAAAGGGGGCCAGGAATGGTAAAGGTGGGAAAAGAAAAGGAAAAAGACGACGCCGATCCAAACCACCACCAGGGTCATCCACGCCGATTGGATTTGAAACTTGGGGGAATCAGGGGGTTTGAGCCGCAAAAAACCCTCCGGGTACGCGGATAAGAAACGGGCGCCAAACAAAAAAGCACCCTGTTTTTAAGACAGGGTGCTTTAAAGTCGGTTCAAAACAAGGATTAGGATAAAACCGCTTCTTTTAAATCCTTCAGAACGCGGAACTTCACAACTTTCTTGGCCGGAACGTTAACCATCTCACCAGTCCGGGGATTCCGGGCCATACGGGCTTTCCGGTCTTTCAACTGGAATACGCCCAAACCATCCAACTTGATTTTGTATTCTTTCTTCAAAGTCTTGTAGATCGTGCTTCTTAAGGCCTGAAGGACATTATCCACATCTTTCTTTTTCAAGCCAGTTTGTTCAGCTAACGTCCCCAACAATTCGCTCTTGGTCAACGTCCACCTCCTGGATTTTGAAATCCGGCCTATTTATACAAGAGGACAAGACTCTTGGCAAGGATTTTCTGGGTTTTTAAAGGGTTTTTTAAGGTTTTATCAGGAACCTTATTCGGTCCGGCAGGAAAGCGAAAAGCTGAAGGCACCGGCGGAATCGCTTATGCGGAGAGGTGGCGGTGAAGCGTTCGGGGGCTGACGCTCATCAGGCTGGCCAACTGGGTCCGGCGAAGCTTCTGTTGGTTCAGGATCTGCTGAAGAAAGGTCCTGGAGAACTCCTTCCGGGCCTGGAATAAGGAGGTTTTTTGGATGAGGGCCTTCTCCGTAAGGGTTTCAGCCAACCGCGAGACAACGGCGTGCGAGAAAGTGGCCGGTTTCGTTAAGGCCAGGGCTTCCTTGACCTTTTCCCGGAGGATATTCTTGTCCTGCGAAGCCCAGAGGATATCCGAAGCGCCCGCTTTCATGGCCGAAATCACGTTGGGCAGGTCCGGAACCGTGAATAAGGCGAGCCGGCAGGCATTGGATTGGAAGTTTTCAACGGCGGAATAAAGCGAAGTGGCGTCCGAAGGATTCAAGTGCCAATCGAGCAGGAGAAGCTGGAAGGTTTGTTTGGTCAAGTGGCTGAGGGCCGTCTCGATATCCGGTACGGCAATGGTTTCCCCTAATTCCTGGCAAAGGTTCTCCAGGATTCCCCGAAAACAAGTGTCGTCTTCCAAAATCAAGATTCGAGTATTTTTTTTAACCATGCCCCACCTCCGCCTTACCGTGCAACCACCCCCCTAATTTACCAGAAATCGAAAAAAGGTGTGGAAGATCTTTGTAAAATCAAGGGCCTGGAACGGTTGGAAACAAAACGCGGAAAACCGTTTCCCTTTTGGGGACGCTTTTAACCTCCAACCGTCCCCGGTGATGCTCCACAATCTTTTGGCAAATGGCCAAACCCAGCCCCGTCCCTTCCCCGCGGGTTGTAAAAAAGGGGTTGAAAATTTTGCCTAAATTTTCCTTGGGGATACCTTCCCCGTTGTCCTTGACCTGCAGCACAATCCAGGATCCCGGGCCCGAACCGGCCTTTTTTAAAAAACCGGTCGAAATTTCAACCATTCCTCCGTTGCCGACCGACCGGAAGGCGTTTTGAAGCAAATTCATCACCAGGCTCTCCAGTTGGTGCTCATCCCCCTCGAGCAATGGGGAAAGGGTGGTGTCCACCATCAGTTGGACCTTTTTAGTGGCAAAAAGGGGTCCCAACAGTTGGACAACCCTTTCAATGACCCGCCTCAAGTCCACTTCCCCGCGGTTTTCCAGGGTGGACTTTGAAAAATTAAGGAACGTCTCGGTGAGCTTTGTCAGCCGGTGGATCTCCTTCTGCATGAGCGTTTGGAAGGAATCCATGAACTGCTCGTCTTTCCTTTTCCGGGGAAGCAGTTGAACCAGCGTATCCAAGGCGGTGAGGGGGTTCCGGATCTCGTGGACCATGGCCGCCGACATGAAGCCCAGGGAAGCCTGACGATCGGCGTTTTCCAAATGCTTCCAAAGCCGCCTCTCTTCAAGGAAAAGGGCGGTGCGGTCGGCCAAAAGCTCGATCACCTTCTCCTCGTCTTCCGTTATGGCCAGCCCGCTGGACTTGGACCCCATGGCATAACAAGCCACCCATTCCTTTCCCACCACTACCGGCCAAAAACGTTCCCACGCACCTTTCCGGGCCGCCCCTTGGGCTTTCCAGGGTTTGAGGGCACGGTGGAACCGCCGTGTCATTTCCCTTTCCTCCGAGGGGGCCAGGGGGCGGTTCCCCCCGACGGTGGGCAGCCCCGTTTCGTGGCGCAATAAAAGCAAGGCGCTGGAAAACCCCAAATGTTTTTGAAGGGATTTTTCAACGCGGGAAAAGGCGGCCAGCGGCTCCGCCTTTTGCGGGACTTGTTGGTAAAGGTTTTGAAGGATGGTAACCCAGCTCAAGGGGTACCCCGGGGGAATAAGGTCATTGGGTCTCTGGACGGGCTTTCACCGGGTCAAGGCCGGGCCCCCTGGGGCCGCAGTCGGCACCCCCGGGATTCCGGCGGTTGAAATCACAGGTTGCGGAATCCGACTCCGTGCTCGCGGCGTTTCTTCACAATGCGCTTGTAATCCTCTTCCAGGTTCAATTCCTTCAGTTTCCAAATCAGTGTATTGCGGTGGAGGCCCAAAGTGGCGGCCGTGCGCGTCTGGTTGCCCCGGGTCCGTTCCAGCACTTTCCGGATGTATTGGCGCTCGAACTGCCGACGCACCCGTTTCAAGGAAAGCTTGGCCTCTTCCTTGGTTTTGGCCAGGTCAATTTGCTTGACCAGGATGTCCAACGGGATGTCCTCGATGGTCAGGATTTCCTTGCCGGCGAAAAGGGCCATCATTTCCACGCTGTTTTCCAGCTCGCGCAAATTTCCCGGCCAACCATATTGGGTCAAAAACTGCACGGCGTCCTTTTGGATGCTTTTGACCGGGACCTTGGCCTTTTGGTTTGCGATTTTCAGGAAATAATCCAGCAGCTCGGCGATGTCCTCCCGCCTTTCCCTCAAGGGGGGAAGGACCAGCGAAAAGGCGCTCAGGAACTGGTAGAAGTCCTTCCGGAACATCCCCTTCTCCACCCCGCCGGCCAGGTCCGCATCGGCCGAGGCGATGACCCGGACGTCCAGCGGAACCAGTATTTGGCTCCCCAGGCGGGACATTTTCTTTTCCGTGAAAATGCGCAGGAGTTTGTCCTGGATTTCCAGGGGCAGGCGGTCCACTTGGTCCAGGAAGAGCGTCCCTTTATCCGCGAACTCCAATTTTCCGATTTGAGGCGACTTGTTTTTCGCCTCCTCCCCTTCCTCCCCGAACAAT
>JAICXI010000059.1 GCA_025980505.1 bacterium
CCAGAAAAGCCTGGAGGAACTGCGCGGCCTCCCCGCCCAAACCCCCGACGGGCACCAGGTCACGCTGGCCGCCAACATCGAAATCCCCCAGGAACTGGATGAAATCATGCGGCACGGGGCCGAAGGCATCGGCCTTTTCCGGACCGAGTTCCTTTTCATGAACCGGGAGGAAATCCCCACCGAGGAGGAACAGTACCTGGCTTACCGGGAGCTGGCCACCAAGGCCGGCGTCAACCCGGCCATCATCCGGACGCTGGACTTGGGGGGCGACAAGTTCCTTTCCCATTTGAACTCCTTCCACGAGAGCAACCCCTTTTTGGGCTTGAGGGCCATCCGGTTGTGCCTCAAGCAGCCCGAGATCTTCAAGCCCCAGCTTCGCGCCATCCTGCGGGCCGCCGCCCACGGACCCATCAAGATCATGTTCCCCATGATTTCGATGGTTTCGGAAATCCGGGAGGCCAAGGTCATCCTGAACCAGTGCATCCAGCAGCTCAAGCGGGAAGGGCAGGTTTTCCGCGCGGGCATCGAACTGGGGGCCATGATCGAGATCCCCTCGGCGGCCATCGCCGCCGACATCCTGATCCAAGAAGTGGATTTCCTGTCCATCGGCACCAACGACTTGATCCAATATTCCCTGGCCGTGGACCGGGTGAACGAATCGGTGGCTTATCTTTACGACCCCTTGAACCCCGCCATCCTGCGCTTGATCCAAATGACCGTGGAAGCCTGCCACAAGGCGGGAAAATGGGTGGGGATGTGCGGCGAAATGGCGGGCGACCCCCAATTCGTCCCCCTGCTTTTGGGCATGGGATTGGACGAGCTTTCGGTGAGCGTGTCGGTGATCCCGGAGGTCAAGAAGGTCATCCGCATGATGCCTTACGCGAAGTCCCTGGAGATCGCCCGGTCGGCGCTTTCGGCCAAGACCTCGGAGGAAGTGCTCAAGATCATCGCGGACGGCGTGCCACCCGAATTGAAGGCGATTTTGTTTTGAAGTTTGTTCCGTGCGGCTTGAAGAACGGGGGCCCCTTTTTTGCCGCGGCGGGCGGGCGCCTTCCCGGAATTTCCCGTACCCGCCCCCGAAAGGCCTGAACCATGCCAGCTTTCCAACCGTCCGCCGACCTTTCCAAGCTCGACCCGTCCGACATGCTGCAGAAAATCATGGACTTGCCCTTCCACTGCCAGGACGCGCGGTACCGGGTGGCCGCCCGCCCGCCTTCCTTAAAAACCGGGGCTATCCGCAACATCGTGGTCTCGGGGTTGGGCGGGTCGGCCATCGGCGGGGACATCCTTAAATCGCTGGTTTGGAAAAAGGCGCCCTTTTCCATCACGGTCAACCGCCATTACGAACTGCCGGCATGGGCGGGCAAGGACACGCTGGTGATTTGCTCCAGCTATTCGGGGGGCACCGAGGAAACCCTTTCGGTGTTCAAGCGGGCGCTGGCCCGGCGGCACCCCCTTTTGGTGGTTTCCTCCGGAGGGGAATTGCTGGCCCGGGCCAGGGGAAAAAAGCTCGCCTGCTGCGAAATCCCGGGCGGGTTACCCCCCCGGGCGGCCCTGGGGTATTCCTTTTTCACCCTTCTGACGGCCCTGGAGTCCCTCCGCCTGCTTCCTTCTTATGAGGAGGACTTCCAGGAAACCATGGAGCTGCTGGTCCGCCTTTCCCAGGATTACGGCTGGCTGAAACCCCCTCCCCAAAACCCCGCCAAACGCCTGGCGGAGTTTTTGCTGGGCCGGCTTCCGGTCCTTTACGGGGGCCAGGACCATTTTGATTCGGTGGCTTACCGGTGGAAATGCCAGCTGAATGAAAACTCCAAACAAGTGGCCTTGGCCGCCGTGGTCCCCGAAATGAACCACAACGAGGTATTGGGGTTCAGCTCGGCCGACGCCCTCACGCGCCGCATGGCGGTGGTGCTGCTCCGGCAACCGCTGGGGGACCACCCGCAGATCCAAAGGCGCTTTGACATCCTCAAGGGCCTGGCCGGCCCCAAGACCGCCGGAGTGTGGGAAGTGAAGGCCCAGGGGAGGTCCCTCCTGGCCCAGATGATGTCGGTCATATATCTGGGGGATTTCGTCAGCTTATATTTAGCTTACTTGAGGGGTACTGACCCGACCCCCATTGGTTTGATCGACCGTTTTAAAAAGCAGCTTGCACGGCATTGAAGTGCCTTCCGATCGGGGGGACTGCGCCCTTTCTTCAGGGCCGCGGGCGAAGCCCCTTGCCTGGCCTCTAAAATAAAACGGAACTATGCCTTTGGCAAAGTTGTTTTGTTTCCACCTTCTCCCTTGAGGGGAGAAGGCAGGGAGGAGGGTGGTTTGGGCCACTTCAACCACCCCTCACCCTGCCCTCTCCCCCAAGGGGCGCGGGTTTTCAATCGATGCTTTGCCAAAGGCATAGTTCCGAAATAAAAAATCCGGAGTTGAATCATGCCCATCTTCCGCTTGAAATGTTTTTGGCTGCCCGCCTCACTGGGTTTGGCCTTGCGCCTTCCCCTTGCGGTTTCCGCCCAGACGGCGCCCCTCGTGTTGAAGCTTCCGCCCGCCCAAGTGAACGTCATCGCCGAAGGCATGGGCAACGCCGTGGGGGCGGACGGCACGCTTTTTAACGCCACCTCCTTCAACCCCGCGCTCCTCAACCGCACGCCGCACGGCGTGGAGGCCTTCGTGCTGGGTCTCGACGTTTCCAACGACTTGTTCGGCGTCATCGATTACGTCCAGAACATGAGCTTCGAGGCGGACCAGGTCTACCAGCAACTCAGTTACGGCATCAACAACAACGACAGCGCTTCCATCAACCAGGGTTTGGGATCGATGGATAACCTGGTCGGCCACCTGACCAACAAGGCGCTGCAGGCCGGGGCGGGCGCGAACGTGGCGGTCAAGATCGACGAGCATTGGGGCTTCCAGGTCTACAACAGCACGCACGCCTTTTCCCAATTGTGGCGGGGCAACCTGACCAACGCGCTTTTGGCCATCCCCCTGGATTCCAACTCGGCCAATAGCGGGGCCGTGTCCAACGCCGTCTCGGTCATGGGCGGCGACCTGCAAAAGGGGATCAACCAAGTCATAACGCCCGCCCAGCAATCCTCCATCAGCGGCGACATTACGGCCCTGAAGAATGGGACCGAGGACATGGACACCTTCGCCTCGCATGTTTCCAGCACGCTGTCCAGCGTGGACCCCAACGCCTTGAAACAGGCCCTGCTGAACAGCCTCATGGGCGACCTGGCCACCCTGACGGGCCTGCTTTACTCCGACACGGTGGCCATGCTCACCTATGACCTGAAGCCCCTCAAGGACCAGCCCGGGCTGACGGTGGGCGCCAACCTGAAGGTGGTGAACCGCCATTTCGCCTATGAGGTCTTCAGCTTCAACGGTTCGGGCAACGGCGACCAGTTCATCAACGATTTCAAGCAAAGCACCACGCGCTGGGGCTTCGACCTGGGATGCCTTTATGAAATGAAGCCGCTGCCCCTGGATTTGGGGCTGTCGGTGCTCGACTTATTCCACCAGGGGGCCGCCGTCAACGCCGAGGCCGGGTCCCTGGTGGACAGCTTCATGACCGACCCCGCGCCGACGATGGTGAACGTGAGCGCTTCCTATCATCCCCTGCCGGGTTTAAGGGTGAACGGCGAGGTGGACGACCTCTTTTCCGCCTCCTCGCTTTACACGGGCGCCAACGGGGCTTCCCGGATCAAGCTGGGGGCCGGTTATTCGCCCTGGAAATTCGCCAATTTGAGGGTGGGGTTCGGCGACCAGAATTTCAGCGCCGGGCTGGGGATCCTGGCGGGCTTCTTCGGCCTGGACTATTCCTACGGCGTGGACGACTTGAGCCAAAGCTACAACCATTACGCCCAGATGCGGTTCGTGTTTTAAGCCCGGCTCCGGGCCCGGGGCGGGTGGCGGAATTCTTCTTTTCCCCGCGACCCGCCGCCCCCCGCCGGATAAAATAGTCGGCCTATGGAGACCCTTTCCCCGAATCGGAACGACCGCTGGGTTTTTCCGGCGATGTTTTTGGCGGTGTTTGCATTCGCCTTGGCCGGGCTCAACCCCACCTTTTTCGTGGACGACAGCCCGGAAACCGTGACCGCCTGCGTCACCTTAGGGGTTCCCCATCCGCCGGGCTATCCCCTTTATACGATCCTCGGGCATTTTTTCTCCCTCCTGCCCCTCGGGATTTTCCCATTCCGGGTGAACCTGCTGCCGGCCCTGCTGGCCGCCGGGACCTGCGTTTTCCTTTTCGCCCTCTTAAAACGGAAGCTGGGCGTCTCGGGCCCGGTTGCGGCGGCCTTTTCGCTCCTGGGCGCGGTCGGGGCGACGGCCTATCCTGCGGCCTTAAGCGCCAAGACGGGTATTTATGAATTGACCGCCCTCTTCCTGCTGGCGTTGCTTTGGTCCTTCCTGTCCGGCCGGCCCGCGTTGGCCGCGTTCCTGTTGGGCCTCTCCTTCGCGAACCACTGGATGACCATGGCGGCCTTCCTCCCGGGGCTGGCCGTCCTTTTTTTCCAGGCCTGGAAAGAACAGGGTTCGGAACGGCGCCCCTGGACCCTGTGGGGCTGCTTTTTCACGCTGGGGCTCACCCTTTACTTGTTTCTGCCCATCCGGGCGGCCCTGAATCCCGCGCTGGATTGGGGGGAACCCAGCTCCTGGCACCGGTTCGTCTTTGACTTTTTGCGGAGCCAATACGGCGGGGCGGAAGGGAAGGGCGGATGGGGAGTCCGGTTCCAAGAATGGGGTTATTGCCTGAAGGCGGCCTTCCTGGAATTTCCCGGGTTGCTGCTGCTGGCCCTTTGGGGCATCCGAAAGACGCTGCCGGAAAACCGGACCCTGGTCCTGGGAATGGGCCTGATGTGGCTGGCGCTTTTCTTGTCGTTGGGGGCCTACCTGAACCTGCCCCCGGGGGAATTCTACCTGTTGGGGGATTATCTCCTTCCTTCCCAGCTTTTGATCCTGCTGTTCTCGGCATGGGGCGTGGAAAGAACCCTGGGCTCCGCCGGCGGGGCCCGGCGGGAACAATGGAAGAGGGCCGTGGTGGGGCTGGCGGTTGTTTTCCTCTCGGTTTGCGCCTTCGCCCGCTTCGACCGCCAGCGGCAGACCGATTACACTTACTCCTACGACTACGTCTTGAACGGGTTCAAGGCCCTGCCCCGGAACGCCCTTTACTACTGCAAGGGCGATTCCGTCGTTTTTCCCGCCTGGTATTTTCAATGGGTGGAGGGAAGGCGCCTGGACGTGGCGGTGGTGGGCGTGGACGGCCTGCCCATGGAGTGGGTGCGGAAGAACCTGGCGGGCCTCCACCCGGGGTTTCATTCGCCTTTTTCCCGGAGCCCCCTGGGGACGGAATCCATCCAACCCCTCATGGAATGGATCGTGCAACACAACCGGGACCGGGAACTTTATTTTAGCTACAACCAGATGGAGGACGGCTCCAATGCGGGTGTTTCCCTGGCGCCTTACGGCCTGGTGGAAAGGGGATTCCCGCAGGGGGAAGGATTTAATTTCGACGAGGACCGGGCCCGCGCCCTTTGGGCGTCCATCCGGTTGCGGCATTTAAAAGAACCCGGCTTTCCCCTGGACGGCCGCACCGACCACTGGCTGGCGCGGGATTACGCCGTTTTCCGCAACGGGTTGGGGATTTTTTACGAGAATAGGGCGGATGACGCCAAGGCGCGGCTGGGGCCCCGGGCCAAAGCGGAAGACCTTTTGGCCATTGAACGCGATTACCGGCAATCCTACGACCAATTCTCCTGGGCCCAGCGCTGGGAGCCGTCGGACGAGAAATTCAGCTTCAACGTCGGCAATTCCCTTTTTCATTTGGGGCGTCCCGGCGATGCCGCCGGCTGGTATGAAAGGCCACCGAATTGGACCCCCGCTACGCCTCCGCCTTCTTCAATTGGGCCGTGACCGCCCTGCAGCTTCAACAGTATGGGAAGGCCGGGGAGCTTTTCAGGAAAGTGCTGGCGTTGGACCCCGGTAACGCGCAAGCCAAGCAGGGCCTGGATTTCCTGGCGGCCCAACCGGCCGTTGAAAATAGTTCAAGCCAGGGCACACGGGGGCTTCAAAGTGAGGCAAAATAGGTCGGCTTCGCGGCGGGTTCCCCCGCTTGAAAGGCCCGGCCGCCGGCCGCCGTTGGAAGGGCATGGAGAGGGACTCCGGGGTTAAAAGGGGCGTCATGAAAGAATCCTATTTTCCGACAGGCAATGAATACGCGGCCTTGCCGACCATCCGTCAAAAAGACGCGGCTTTGGAACAAGTGAACGTCCTTCACATGGGAACCAACGGCCTGCTGGCCTTTTCCGGGGACTCCCTCCCTTTCCTGGCGCCCCGGTTGATGGTGAACGACGAAGAAGTCCTCCTGGAAGGGCGGCTGGAGTGGGAAAGGGAGGCCGATTGGCTGCCCAAGTTCAAGATGACGGGGGACCCCTTGGAATTGGAAGGGGTTTATTTTTGCCCGCCGGGTGAAAGGGGGTTCGTGCTCTCCCTGAAGGTCACCAACCGCTCTTCCGCCCCGGTTTACTGCGGCTTGGCGGCGGATTTGAACTGGAAGTCCCTCCTGCACAGCATTAACGTCACCAAACCCTTGAGGGGCGACCGGTTCCTGGTGGCCAGGACCTGGGAGGACATGCCGGCCTTGGAATTCCGTTCCCCGTCGCCCTTGGTGTCGCTGGCGCCCTATCCCCCGGACAAGACGAGCCGGTTTTTCTTCCGCAAGGGGCTGCAGGCCCTGAATCCCGCGGGCCGGGAAACCCTGGTGGGCGAGGGGGACAGCCTGGTGCTGCATTGGCTCCAGTCCAGGCAAGTGAAACCCAACGAAGCCTGGGAAGCCTTCTTTTACTTCGGCCTTGGGATGGACGAGATCGGCGCCTTTGCCGTGGCCCGCGAGTTCCAGCGGACGGGGGGGAGGGCCCTCCATCAACAAACCCTTCAATGGCTGGAAGGGAAGCGCCGGAAGACCAAGGAACCGTCGCTGGACTCCCGCATGAACTTGAACGCCTTTTTCAACCGCTTTTACGCCACCGGAGTCACCCTGGACACGGAAGAAGTAGTTTGCCTTACTTCCCGAAGCCCCCGCTATTACGTGAGCGGCGCCTATTGGGACCGGGACACGCTGCTTTGGTCCTTCCCCTCGATCCTGTCGCTGGACCCGGGGTGGGCGAAGAAGGTGCTGGATTACGCCTTCCGCCGGCAGGCCGCCAACTTCGGCGTGCATAGCCGGTACCTTTCGGGCGCCGTTTTGGAACCGGGGTTCGAGTTGGATGAGCTTTGCGCCCCGGTGATCGCCTTGCGGAGCTACCTGGAAGCCACCCGGGACTTTTCCTTTTTAGCCCGGGCGGACGTGAGGGAAAGCCTCGGCCGGTTTGAAAAGGAACTGGCCGGCCGGAAACATCCCAAGAAGAACCTTTATCAAACCTGGCTTTTGCCGTCCGACGACCCCTGGCCCCAACGTTATGTGACCTACGACAACGTCCTGGTCTGGCGGGCGCTGCTGGACCTGGCCACGATCTACCGTTGGGACAAAAACCCCATCCAGGCGCGCAAACGCACCCTCCAAGCCGGGGACGTGAAAGCCGCCGTCCTGCGGCATTGCACCAGCCCCGGGCCGAAGGGCCGGCTTTTCGCCTGGTCGGTGGACCCGGACGTCAAGGGAAGCGCCATGCTTTACGACGAACCGCCGGGCAGCTTGTTGCTCTTGCCCCATTACGGTTTTTGCAAGGTTTCCTATCCGGTATGGAAGCGCACCCGGGACTGGATCTATTCCGCCGAGTACCCCTACTCTTTCGCGGGAAAAAGCTTCGAGGAGGTGGGTTGCGGCCACGCCGCCCATCCCTGGGTCCTGGCGTCGGTCAACAGCCTTTTGGCCGGGCAAAAGGAAAGGGCCCTCAAGTTTCTCAAGTCGGCCCGGATGGATAACGGCATCGCCTGCGAGTCGGTGGATGAGGAAACGGGGGAGTCGGCCACGGGCGACGCCTTCGCCAC